>JAEWMZ010000341.1 GCA_023392995.1 Bacillota bacterium | reverse complement strand
GGTAAAAGGATTTATTTCTTGACAAAAGAATAGAAATGAGGGATACTCATTTAGATATTGAATATTAGGTTACAAGCCAGATTTCTGAAATTGGAACTGTAATTTGTAACAGAATAGGATGAATAATTTGATACCTTAATCGGGTATTCTGGAGAAACGACTATGAAATTATGCAGTATTGCAAGCGGCAGCAGTGGAAACTGCATTTATGTCGGCAGTGGATGTACAAATCTTTTGGTGGATGCAGGCGTCAGTGCAAAACGGATCGAAGGTGGCTTGGGTGAGATCGAGATCAACCCGGATACGCTTCAAGGAATCCTGATCACCCATGAGCATTCGGATCATATCTCGGGACTTGGCATTTTGGCAAGAAAATATCACATACCGATTTATGGAACGAAGGAGACGATCGGTGCGCTGCAAAACATCAAAAGCTTAGGTAAGGTGGAGCAGGAGTTATATCACTGCATTAAGCCGGATGAAGAATTTTATATAAATGATATTAAGGTGGAACCCTTCTCCACTTCCCATGATGCCTCAGATCCTGTATGCTATACGCTGCAGGCGGAAGGACATAAGGTTGGAATTGCAACAGACCTTGGAAAGTATGACGATTATATCCTGTCGAAGCTGGAGGGCTCGGAGATTTTATATGTTGAAGCAAATCATGATGTGAATATGCTTATGGTTGGGAAATATCCCTATTATCTAAAGCAAAGAATTCTTGGGGACAAGGGGCATTTATCCAATGATACCTCGGCTGATCTTATCAGTAAATTAATTCATCCCAGACTCCAATCGGTTCTGCTGGCACATCTAAGCAAGGAAAATAACTATGAGGAGCTGGCTTACGAGACGGTATGCTATGAGCTGTTAAATAGAGGCTGCAGCTTCCCGGCAAGTCAGATCAGAGTAGCCCATAGAGAACAGACGTCCGAAATGGTCATCGTGCAGGGGTAAAACATTCGTAGTGGAAACTTAGATAGTGTGAAAAACAGAGCATTCAAATCCGGTATCAAGCGATCATATGTTGAGTGCCCGTTAGTGTGAAGTGCAGAGCGTCTCAAATCCGGTACCAAGCGATCATACGTTGAGTGTCCGTTAGTGTGAAGTGCAGAGCGTCTCAAATCCGGTACCAAGCGATCATACAGGCGGATGCCCGTTAGTGTGAAGTACAGAGTATCTCACATCCGGCGCGAAGTGTCCTTGTGGGCGAATGAGTTAGTATTGAAATACATAAAATAGAGCAGCGGAACAAAGGAGGCTTTCATAATGAAGAGAACAGTAATAACCGTAGTTGGTAAGGATACCGTGGGAATTATAGCAAAGGTTTGTACTTATCTGGCGGAAAAGAAGATCAATATATTAGATATCTCTCAGACAATTGTATCTGGATATTTTAATATGATGATGATTGTGGATATGACTGATATAGCAATGGAATTTGATACTATTTCCGAGGAGCTGGAGCAGCTGGGTCAGGAAGTAGGCGTTATTATCAAAGCGCAGAGAGAAGATATCTTCGATATGATGCACAGAATATAATGAGATTGCGGTATCAGGGAGGCAAATAAGCATATGATTAATATAAATGAAGTCATCGAAACGAATAAGATGATCGAGCAGGAGAATCTGGACGTTCGAACCATTACACTGGGTATCAGTCTCTTGGATTGTGCAGATCCGAATTTGGAGGAGCTTAACCGAAAAGTATATGATAAAATCACGGGCATAGCCAAGGATTTGGTAGCAACCGGTAATAAAATACAACGCGAATACGGTATTCCTATTGTAAATAAGAGAATATCGGTAACTCCGATTTCCCTGGTGGGCGCGGCTGCCTGCAAGAAGCCGGAGGATTATGTTACGATTGCCCATACACTGGATAGAGCGGCGAAGACCGTAGGGGTAAACTTTATCGGAGGATATTCAGCGCTGGTAAGCAAAGCCATGACCCGCAGCGATGAGCTTTTAATTAAATCCATACCGATGGCACTGAGTCAGACCGAACGAGTGTGCAGCTCCGTAAACGTAGGCTCAACCAAAACAGGAATCGATATGAATGCGGTAAAGCTTCTTGGAGAGATTATCCTAAGCACCGCAGAATATACGAAGGAAAATGATTCTATTGGATGTGCGAAACTGGTGGTGTTTTGTAATGCACCGGATGACAACCCCTTTATGGCAGGTGCTTTCCATGGGGTGACGGAAGGTGATGCGGTTATTAATGTTGGTGTCAGCGGACCTGGTGTTGTAAAGAAAGCTCTTGAAAGTGTCCGGGGAGCGGATTTTGAAACCCTATGTGAAACCATTAAAAAAACAGCCTTTAAGATCACTCGTGTAGGGCAGCTGGTAGCACAGGAAGCATCCAGACTGATGGAGATTCCTTTTGGTATCATTGACCTTTCCCTGGCGCCAACTCCGGCGGTAGGTGATAGTGTAGCTGAGATTCTGGAAGAAATCGGACTGGAATATGTCGGAGCACCAGGCACAACCGCAGCGCTTGCTTTACTGAATGACCAGGTAAAAAAAGGTGGAGTTATGGCGTCCTCTTATGTTGGAGGACTTAGCGGTGCCTTTATCCCTGTCAGCGAAGATCAGGGTATGATTGATGCGGTAGAGGCAGGAGCCTTAACCCTTGAAAAGCTGGAGGCAATGACCTGCGTATGCTCCGTTGGTCTTGATATGATTGCAATACCGGGAGATACAAAAGCAACCACCATCTCAGGTCTGATCGCAGATGAAATGGCGATTGGTATGATCAATCAGAAGACGACGGCGGTTCGTATTATTCCTGTTATTGGAAAGGGAATTGGAGAGCGGGTAGAGTTTGGCGGCTTATTAGGCTATGCTCCGGTAATGAAGGTGAATAATTTTAGCTGTGCGGATTTTGTTAACCGTGGTGGAAGAATTCCGGCACCGATTCATAGCTTTAAGAACTAGGGTTTGTATGAAAGGCTATGTTCCAAATTGCAACGCAGGATACTGCAAGAGGGGCGTTCAGAGCGGTACAATGAGTTTTCAGGCACGCCCTTGGTCAAAGGACGATAATTTAGTCAAGAATTCGGACTCAAGTAATTTAATGAAATTCAATTGGGGTTATACCTGTTCTTTTTAACTTAAGAAATAAATATTGAAAAAGTTATTTCGTTTGATGTATAGTAGTGGAAGAATATATTTAGAATAATGATAGAAAGAACTTACTTGAACAGAATCAGGATTAGCATCGTCTAATGTTGTGAAGCAGGAAGACAACATTACAAAGCTGACAGCAATGTTGTAAATGATAGCAATGTTATAAAGTCCTAACCATAGATTGGCGAATTCTAGTTTCTTTCAAGCACAAAGTCAATGCCTATATGCTTAAGCAGATAGGCATTGACTTTTGGACATTAATCAAAATAGAAAGGCGTGAAGGATTATGGAAAAAAACTTAGAACAGTTAGATTATAAGGGAATATTTCGATATTTCAGTGAAATCTCTGAAATACCGAGAGGATCAGGGAATGAAAAGGAAGTTAGTGACTACCTAGTGGCCTTTGCAAAGGCTCATCAGTTAGAATATACCCAGGATGAAGCGAAGAATGTAATTATCATTAAGCCTGCAACTGCGGGCTACGAAGAGGAAGCAGCCATTATTCTGCAAGGACACATGGATATGGTTTGTGAAAAACGTAAGGAAGACACCCATGATTTTCTAAAGGATCCAATTAAGCTTATTGTTGAAGGGGACTACATCCATGCTGACGGTACTACTTTGGGTGCAGATAATGGAGTTGCGGTTGCATACATTATGGCAGTGCTTGCTGATGATACTCTGCAACATCCAAGAATCGAAGCGATCATCACAACGGATGAAGAGGTCGGAATGCATGGAGCAAAGGCTTTGGATCTATCAAAGCTTCAAGGAAAATATATGATCAATTTGGATTCCGAGGAAGAGGGATATCTTCTTTGCAGCTGCGCCGGCGGTTTAACTGGAACCAGTACCTTCCCGTTAAAAAGAGTGGAAGCCTCCGGAAGAAAGCTAAAGATTAGTATCGGTGGACTGATTGGAGGACATTCCGGTATTGATATTGTAAATAACAGATCCAATGCTACAAAGCTATTGGGCAGATTATTGTTTGATCTTCGTGAAACCAGCTCTTATGAATTAATTGATATGTTAGGCGGCTTTAAGGATAATGTAATTCCAAGAGAAGCAAATGCCCAGCTACTGATTGCTTCAGAGGAATTCGACCAGGTAAAAAAGAATATTGATGCAATCATGACAATTTATCAAAAGGAACTGGCAGCCAGTGAACCGGATCTGAATTATCAGATAGAAGACCTGGGTGAGGGAAGCTTCGAGGTGATTCATCCGTCCTCCTTTGAAAAGATGCTGTTTATGCTGATCAATATGCCAAACGGGGTGCAGGTAATGAGCTCCAATATTAAGGGGTTGGTAGAGAGCTCTCTGAATATGGGTATCTTCCACACAGAGGCTGACAAGGTAGAGATGCTTACCTCAGTGCGCAGCTCTAGTAGTAATTATAAATATTTTATCAGTAACCAGTTGAAGTATATGACTGACTTTTTAGGCGGCGAATATGTAGTTCGCTGGGAATACCCGGCTTGGGAATTTAAGAAGGATTCTAAGCTGCAGCAGCATTTCCAAAAGCTGAGCCGTGAATTTTATGGAAAAGACATGATCGTTGAGGCGATTCATGCGGGCTTGGAGTGCGGACTGGTTTATGAGAAGCTGCCAGGCATAGATATTGTATCAATCGGACCTGACATCACCAGCGTACACACCATTGAAGAAAGAATGAGTATATCGTCTACGATACGTGTATACCAATTTCTTGAGAAAATATTAAGTGAGAAAATCGGCGCATAGTATTGCGGAAATAACAGGAGAAGATAGGATGGACGAAGAAAAAGTAAATTCTGAAAAGGATAACAAGGATGAGACGTTTCATGTGGACTTTGAAAAAAGTAATAATGAGCATGAAGATGTCGAGGAGCAATTACAAAGTATAAATGCTGACCTTGCAAAACACATAAGCGATGAAATGGTTGATATATCCAAGGAATCCACCAAGGAAGACTCTGTGGAAGAAGCTGAGGGGGAGAAAAAACACAAAAAGGTTTGGTGGATGAAAATTCAAAGCGGAGCTGTTTTGACTGTATTGTCTATCATTGGTATCTTATTCTTTCTGGCCTTTACAAAACCGGGAAATAACTTTTTGCTAGGTATGGGAGTTAATCTGGGCGGCACTATTTGGGCCGCTTGGACCGGAGATTTCAAGGATAATGAGGATGTGACTGAGGATATTGACTATGTGGAGGAGGAGGATCTAAGCTCCAAAGGCGAGGAAGTTAGCACAACCAATATTTTATGGCCAAATACCTCCGGAATCGGACGGCATGAGGAAGGGGTTTACAATGTTCTTGTCCTGGGAGAAGAGGCCATTGGAAGCGGCACTGCGAGAGGCAGGACGGACGTAATTGTTGTAGCAACAATTAATACCATTGATAAAACCTTAAAGCTAACCTCGTTAATGAGAGATATGCTGGTGCAGATTCCAGGATTTAAAGATAATAAGCTGAATGTAGCTTATGAAGAAGGCGGTATTGATTTACTGTATGAGACAATCGCTTTAAATCTGGATCTGAAATTAGATGGTTGCGTTATGGTTAATTTTGAGAACTTTGAGAAGATCATCGATGAGATGGGTGGGATTGAATTAACCTTAACCAGCGGTGAAGCAAAGTACCTGAATACAACAAATTATATTTCAGACCCGGCAAATCGGCATGTAGTTGAGGGAAAGCAGCTTCTTAACGGGAATCAGGCATTAGGCTATGCCCGTGTGCGCAAAAGATCAACCATCACAGGTAATAATAACGATTATGGCAGAACAGACAGACATCGTATGATATTAAATGCGATTTTTGAAAAATACAAATCCAAAAGCAAGGCAGAGCTGGCTAATCTCATGTTGAAATATCTTCCGATGATTACGACTGATATTGACAGTGAGGCCTTCCAGTTATTCCTTAATTCTTACATAGATATGGGGACGATGGAGATACAGCAGTGCAGAATACCAGCGGATGGAACCTTCCAGGACAATGTTAAGGTACGAGGTATGGCAGTGCTTATCCCTGATTATGCAGCGAATATTGAAGTCCTTCACAGCTTTATCTTTGGTGACACTGGTGCGACAGCGACGCCAACACCGACGGGGGGAGTGTCATCTTCTGACACCCAGACCAGTAATGTGCAATAATATCGATGGAAGAAGAACGTAATATCTAAGACAGAACGTAATATCTAAGACAGAACCGAGTGCATCAGGAATCGTAGTCTCCAGATGCACTTGTCTCATGTCCTCCCAGCAGAAGAAGTAGGATTCGGGGCGGCGCATTCGGTGGAAAACTTAACATCTTTCACCTAAATTAAGCTTACGGTGAATGTTATACCTAAGACAAACATATGATTAAATGTTAAAAAATCTTGAGGTATTTCATATGACACAACATCAAAAGTATTCGAATAAAAGGAACGCAGCATACTATCATATGCTTGGACTTGAGAAAAAAAACGGTAATCGATTCAATAAGGAATTAATGGGGCTACTGTTTTTATGCTTTGTTAGCGTTATTATTACCGGATATTGCCTTAAGCTTTTACACACCCATCTTTTGGTTGAGCAGGTAATAGACAAAGGCATTCAGTATGAAGCCTTTCGTGAAATGAAATTGGATCAGGAAGCCTTTACCTTAATAAAAAACAGAACCAATCATCTGCTCAAACGTAATCCTAGTCTTAGAAATATTCCTATGGTGGATGAATATGGGTATTTGACGGTGAGTATGCTGCTCAATGATTATGATTTAGAGCAGAAGAAGCCGGTGGATGAACAAACCTTCCTCAGAGGAATTGGAAAGCTTGTATATGAGAAAGGCTTTCAGGAGCTTTATGAGGATTATAAGGCTGTGTTAAATGATCTGGAATATTTTCCGGTTCCGAAAATGGAGGGCGCCGACGTTTCCTATGAAAACAGCTGGTACGAGCCCAGAACCTATGGAGGAAAGCGAAAGCATGAGGGGACGGATTTAATGGCGTCCAATAATCGGCGTGGATATTTTCCGGTTATCAGTATGACCAATGGAATAGTAGAGAAGATAGGCTGGCTGGAGCAGGGAGGATATCGCATTGGAATCCGTGCTGAGTCTGGAGCTTACTATTATTATGCCCACCTGTATTCCTATGCACCGGAGATCAAGCAGGGAGATGGTGTCATTGCAGGACAGCTGCTAGGTTTTATGGGTGATAGCGGGTATGGTCCGGAAGGTACAACCGGAAAATTTGACGTCCATCTTCATATGGGTATCTACTTAAATTCTGGTGAAGATGAGGTAAGTGTAAATCCATTTTGGATATTAAAAATTCTTGAAAATTATAGAACGAATTACGACTATCAATAAAACAAATGTAACATACTTTATTTGATGATAAATCGATTTTATTTTGTGACAATGGACATTGCTATTTTGTTCCCTTGACGAAATAAAATTAATTTCTATCGCATTATTATCGTCCAAGAATGTAACTGGCGAGAATTATACTTTGCCAAAACTCGAATTATGCGTTATAATCTGCTTTAGTATGTGTATTTGTTAATCCACAGGAGCAGTAAAATGGAGGTACAAATGGAAGTTTATTTGGATAATTCGGCTACAACCAAGCCTTATCAAGGAGTTGTTGAAATTATGCTGCAAACCCTGCAGGAGGATTACGGCAATCCTTCCTCGATGCATCGCTTGGGAGTTAAGGCTGAGCAATATATGAAATCGGCAGCAGCAATTATTGCGAGTACACTTAAGGTGGAACCCAGGGAAATCATATTCACCTCAGGTGGCACGGAAGCCAATAATTTAGCTCTGATCGGAACAGCGATGGCGAACAAGCGCAGAGCGAAGCATATCATAACAACAAGAATTGAGCATCCTTCCGTACACCAGGCTGTGGTGCATCTGGAGGAACAAGGCTTTCGGGTGAGCTTTCTTCCCGTTGATTCTGCTGGAAAAATCATAAAATCAAAGCTGTACGAGCTGATTGGAGAGGATACCTTAATGGTATCAATGATGTATGTCAATAATGAGATTGGCTCGGTACAGGATATTTATGAAATTGCACAGGAACTAAAAAAGTTAAAAAAAGACATCATTATACATGTGGATGCAGTACAGGCTTTTGGCAAATACAGAATATTCCCGAAAAGAGAAGGGATTGATCTACTGTCTCTTTCAGGTCATAAAATACATGGACCAAAAGGAATCGGAGTATTATATGCCAGCGATAAGCTGAAGATAAATCCTACTGTGTTTGGCGGCGGCCACCAAAGAGGTATTCGTTCCGGTACGGAAAATGTCCCCGGAATTGCTGGTATTGGACAAGCCGTGAAGGAGCTTTATATCGATTTCGACCATAAGATTGATACCATGTATGAGTTAAAACAATATTTTCTTCAAGAAGTAAGTAAGCTGGAGGGGGTTACCATCAATGGAATGCCCTTAGAGTGTACGGAGGCTTTTGAGTTGGAGTGTATGAAGAAAACAGCCCCTCATATCATGAGTGTGAATTTCCAGGGGGTACGAAGCGAGGTGTTTTTGCATGCACTTGAGGAAAAAGGAGTCTTCGTATCCTCCGGTTCAGCTTGCAGTACTCACCATACGACACCAAGTGCTGCTTTAACAGCAATCGGTCTCCCAAAGGATTTGATGGAGTCAACACTCCGTTTGTCCATGTCAGAATTAACTACGAGAGAGGAACTGGACTATACCTTGGAGCAGATGAAGGAAATACTTCCAAAGCTTCGAAGGTACCGACGAAAATAGGCCAGGGATGGGGAAG
>JAEWMZ010000340.1 GCA_023392995.1 Bacillota bacterium | reverse complement strand
ATGGTAAAATCAATGATTTTTATTACTCATGAGCTCCCGTTGCTTTATAACGTAACTGATGATATTATGGTAATGTATGCCGGACAAATTGTGGAAAGAGGAACGGCAAAGGAGATGGTTTTTGACCCGATTCATCCTTATTCTAAGGGATTGATGGGTTCTATCATTGTACCCGAGGAAGGCACGAGGGATGTGAAGCTGACCGCGATTCCGGGCACTCCTCCCAATCTGAAACGGCCACCGAAGGGCTGCCGCTTTGCAGACCGCTGCAAATATGCCCAGCCGGCGTGTATGCTGCATGGAATTGTTGAAACTGAGATCGATAACGGACGAACCTATCGTTGCTATCTGACAGAAAAACAATTAAGGGAGGCCTACGAAAATGAGCGATAAAAAGGTAATGTGCTTAAGCGGTAAAGGTGTAACCAAGGTGTTTGGAATTGGTGATAAAAAGACGGTAGCCGTAGACCATGTGGATTTTGAATTCCATGAAGGCGAGATTATATCGATTGTCGGTGAAAGCGGATCGGGAAAAACAACCCTGTCAAAAATGCTGCTCGGACTGATTAGCACATCAGAGGGAGAAGTATATTTCCAGGGGAATCTAAGAGATATTCATACCCAGAGAAAAAGAAAGGAATATTGGAAGGGCATTCAGGCGATCTTCCAAGACCCCTTCTCTTCTTATAATATATTTAATAAGATTGATTCAGTTCTGCTGGATTGTATTAATATGAGGGGCGGTAAAAAACTATCTTACGAAAAGAAAGAGGAGCTGATGACAGAAGCCTGCAGCTTTGTTAATCTGAAATTTGCAGAGCTGACCAATAAGTATCCCTTTGAGTTATCCGGAGGTCAGATGCAGCGCCTTATGATCGCTCGTATTTTCCTGCTTAAGCCAAAGATTCTATTAGCAGATGAGCCAACCTCCATGATTGATGCATGTTCCAGAGCAACGATTCTGGATATGCTGCTGAAGCTTCGGGATGAAATCAATATGACAATTATTTTCATCACCCACGACATCGGGCTGGCCTACTATGTATCAGATGCGGTGTATATTATGGAGCATGGTAAATTCGTGGAGCATGGAACGGCGGAGGATGTTATTCTAAGACCGAAGGCGGAATATACAAAGCGCTTAATTGCCGATGTTCCAAAGATTCATGAGGAATGGGACTTATCAACCGTTTAATTATAAAATACGATGATAAAACCTACTTACATAAAAATGTGATGATAAATCATACTTATAAAAGTGATAATAAACCGTAATTATAAAACGATATGGCTTGTGAAATATCCATGCCCTGGCAGCAATTATTAATTTCGCAAGCGTATATCGCTAATATAGTAATAAAAATTTAGGAGGTATCAAGTATGCTGCATATGCAACTACATACAAACTGGAAAATGCGCCGGGTAGGGGACGAGATGTTCTTACCAGCAATGGTTCCAGGGTCGGTTTATCAGGATCTGCTGTTGAACGGTAGGATGGAAGATCCATATTACAGGGATAATGAATTGCAGGCTCTGGAATTGATGAAGGAGGATTATGAGTATATCTGCAGCTTTTCTGCCTCAAGTGAATTTTTTGAGTGCCAGGAGGTGTTATTACATTTTGACGGACTTGATACCGTTGCAGATATTTATCTCAATAACAACAGACTCGGAGATGTGAAGAACATGCATCGCTGTTATGAATTCGCGGTCAAGGAGCTTCTGCGCAGAGAAGACAATGAATTAAGAATTCATTTTCACTCTCCGGTAAATTATATCAGAGAGGAATACCAGTCCAGGAAGGATGAAGGCACCAGTGACGCGATGAAAGGCTTTCCGCTGCTTCGTAAAGCCCATTGCATGTTTGGTTGGGATTGGGGACCAAGACTTCCTGACGCCGGAATTTGGCGCAGTGTTGTACTGCTTGGAATCGGAAGTGCACGTCTGGAGAGTGTTTATATTCAGCAAAAGCACGAGAACGGCAGTGTGACGTTAGAGCCGGTGATTGAGATTCAAGAGACGGGAAGTACCCGCAGCCTGCGTATGAGTGAAGCTGCACAGCTGGGATATTCCTGTGCGGTTATACTGACCAATCCGGAGGGGACGGAGCAAAGCCATGAGTGTGGCAGTATTCGGATTGAGAATCCCTGCTTGTGGTGGCCGAGTGGCTATGGTGAACAGCCCCTCTATGGAATCAAGGTGATCCTTTATCATCAGGGGCAGAAGCTGGATGAATGGGAACGACGCATCGGTCTTAGAACGATGGAAATGAGAATAGAGAAGGATTCCTGGGGAGAAAGCTTTGCCCATGTTGTAAATGGTGTCCCGATCTTTGCCATGGGTGCGGATTATATCCCAGAGGATAATATCTTAAGCAGAACGAACAAAGAGCGTACCCGTGACCTTTTATTGCAATGCAAAAGAGCGAACTTTAATACCATACGTGTCTGGGGTGGGGGGCATTATCCAAGCGATGACTTCTTTGACCTTTGCGATGAGCTGGGTCTGGTGGTATGGGAGGACTTTATGTTCGCCTGCGCGGAATACACGATTACGGAAGACTTTGAAGAAAATGTGAAAGCAGAGTTTATAGATAATATCAGACGCATCAGACATCATGCATCCCTGGGTCTGTGGTGCGGTAATAACGAAATGGAGATGTTTGTGGATGTGGGACTGTGGAGTTCGAAGGCCACTGCAAAAAGTGAGTATATAAAGCTGTTTGAATATATCCTTCCAAAGCTGGTGAAGCAGCATGATCCACAGACCTTCTACTGGCCGGCAAGCCCCTCCTCCGGCGGAGGCTTTGACCAGCCCAATGATCCCTCCAGAGGAGATGTGCATTATTGGGATGTATGGCATGGTAATAAGCCATTTTCGGAATATAGAAAATTCAATTTCCGTTATCTGTCGGAGTTTGGCTTTCAGTCCTTCCCGACCCTGAAAACGGTGGAGAGCTTTACCCTCCCGGAGGATCGCAATATCTTCTCCTATGTGATGGAAAAGCATCAACGAAACAACGCAGCAAACGGAAAAATTATGGAATATATGAGTCAGACCTTCCTGTATCCGACCAGCTTTGATACCCTGTTGTATGCTTCCCAGCTATTGCAGGCGGAAGCGATCCGCTACGGGGTGGAGCATTTCAGACGGCTTCGGGGCTGCTGTATGGGAACAGTTTACTGGCAGTTAAATGACTGCTGGCCTGTAGCCTCCTGGTCCTCCATTGACTATTATGGCCGCTGGAAGGCACTGCACTATTATGCGAAGCGCTTCTTTGCACCGATTATGATATCCTGCGAAGAAGAAGGAATTCTGACCCAGGATACCAATGTCAACGCGGAGCCCTATGAGGTAAAGAAGTCCATTCGTTTCAATGTCGCCAATGAAACCATGTCCGAGCAGAGTGTCGAGGTGGTCTGGAGCCTGAGAAGTGCTGATGGGTCGGTAAAACGAAGCGAGCGCCAGACCGTTATAGTGGAGCCGTTATCCAGTCTGTGGCTGGATAAAATCGAGCTTCCAGAGGCGGAGCTATATCGTGATTATGTGTCTTATGAAGCCTGTGTGGATGGCACTCCTGTGTCCGGCGGTACAGTGATCTTCTCGATTCCAAAGCATTTTCAATATGAAGATCCTCAGCTGGAATGCAGCGTAGACGGTGAGTGGATTATAGTTCGTGGGAAGGCTTATGCTAAGAGTGTAGAGATCCTGAATGAGAATGAGGATCTTGTTCTGGAGGACAATTATTTTGACATGAACGGCGGTGAACGTCGTGTTCGGATTATATCGGGCGAGCCGACGGGATTAAAGCTTCGAAGCGTCTATGACATCCGCTGATCAGTAAATTAAGAGCTTCAACTTAGAAGCAGCTGGTAGGGTAAAGGATGAAATTATATAAGTATACATGGCGATCAGCTTCAATTTAGAAGCAGCTGGCAAGAAGGGGTAATAGCCTGCTGCTTCTAAGAAGTAGCGCATTATTTTTTCACTATGGGCACAAGATGCGTAGTTAAGTGATCAATCTAAAGCGTAAAACAGTTACATGAAAGATACATATTTTTATTATCGCCAAAGATACGGGGATGCATGTGAGCGTTTCTAATAAGGTTAATCGCAGAAGATAGCAAGAGAAATGAAGGAACAGCTGCATATTCCTGATTGGTATGCTTTACTATTGCGAATGGGGGAGAGAATGAAAGAAATAATAAGTTTTTTATCTGCTCAAAAGATATCTAAGAAAAACCTGGCATTGTTAGCCTGCGGTAGCTTTTTTTTAGTGATATTATCCCTGGCGCAGCCGGAAGTATTGAAAAGGGCAACGAATGCAATCGTTGATAAAAAGAATGACGAGTTAGTGAATGCCTTGCTGCTGGCAGCTGCAGCATCTGTTATATTTTTACTGCTATCCTATGGAAGAGATATCTATACGATATTAACAAAGAACAAGTATGAAAAGCAGATCAGTTCTCAGCTGCTTGAGAAATTAATCGATACCAAAATAATGAAACTGAACCAAAGACAATTTGGAGATGTTAGTACGATATTAATTCGAAATGTAGAAAACTACGTTTCCTGCATGGTATCAGCTGTCCTGGAACTCAGCTCAGGCGTGTTTTCGCTGATTGTGACAATGGCATATATGCTGCTGATCGAATGGAGATTGGCACTTTGCGTACTGCTCTATAATGTTGTGATTCGATTTTTTGCAGTTTTTGTTGAAAAGAAAATGAAGCAGAATACAGTAGCTGCAACGGATGCGATGAGAATAAGCGGGAATTATATGGAATCACTTTTGGTAAATATGTTTACAGTACGTATTTACTCCAACCGTGAATTTTTACATAAATATTTAAAAAAGAATGAACAGAGGGTAATGAAAGCAAATTGGAACAGCTTTGTGTGGAGCAATGGGTTTCAAGATTTTATTTGGGCTTTTTCTAAATTAGCGGAATTCATTATAGTATATGGGGTGGGCTCCTGGCTGATCTTAAAGGGTCTGACAGATATCAGTATTTTGTTGACCTTTGTTTTCACCAATGATTATTTTACAATTGGAATCAATAATTTATCAAACTATATCACATTACGGGCGGAAGCAAGAGCCAATCAAGAATCACTGGAAGATATTTTATTTGAGACGGATATGGAAGAGGGCACGGATGCCACATTTGAACACGACCTGCCAATGCATTTTAATAATGTATCCTTTGGCTTAAGTGGCAAGCAAATCTTGAATAATATCAGCTTTACTATCAATCCAGGAGAGAAGGTACTTCTCAAGGGCGAAAGTGGTAGCGGTAAATCCACCATACTAAAACTTATGACAGGCTTATACCGGCCGGATTCAGGTTCCATCTATTACGGCAGTCAGGACATCGGGGAGATACACCTGGATGCCTTAGCCAAAGTATATGGATACATAACACAGCACAGCAATATCCTGGAGGGTAACATACTTACCAACATTGCCTTACAAGAGAATCCAGAGATGGATCAGCTGGATATAATCCTGGATCGCCTAAATCTGGCTCATATCAAAGAAAATAAACCAAGCAGCCTGTCACAAGGAGAACAACAGCGCTTAAATATAGGCAGATTTTTTTATCAAAAGAAGCCGGTCTTTCTCTTTGGAGACGAGATTTTTTCCAATATCGATGAGAATAATCGGCGAAGGATAATAGAACAATTTGAGACAATATATAAGGATGTTACAATTGTGATGATTTCACATGAGCAGGTAAATATGAAGTTTGATCGCATTTTGTGCGTTAGAGACGGGAATGTGATAGAGGAGGTGTTGGTGTGAATAAAAAACAGTTCACGGGCGGCACTCTGTTAACTCAAGGTCAAATGACCGCTAGTGCGAAAAAAAGAGCACGATTCACATCCAACAGCGAGGAACCTTGCAGCCGGAGGAGTGTTAGAGTAAAAGATTATCATGCATTTTATTTATTTGCTAAAAAAAATATTGCACTGATCCTTTTGTGTGTTTTACTGAATATGCTTCCGGGAATCAGTAAGAGTATAGGAGCCGTTTATCTTCAAAGAATAACGGATGCATTGGAAAGTAATCTTCTGGATAAACTGCTTTCATTTATCATAATCGGTGGAATCCTAACCTTTGCCTCCTATGTGCTTCGATGGCTGGGTGCAATCGTGGCGCGGCATTTGATGGAGAAATTCTCTTATGAGACGAGAATGGCACTGTTTCGTCACCTGGAGAAAATACCTTTTTTAAGCTACGAAGGATTTCAGATTGGCGAGTTGATGTCAACCATTCAAAATGATACGGTGAAAGCGGGGCAAATCTTTTATACCATAATGTCCAGAGTGCTAAATAACGTCTTCCTATTTATTTTCTCGGTATGGATTATGTTACTTACGGATGTGAAAGTAACAATGCTTGCAGTGCTCATTATTCTAGGAGCTACTGTAATGAATCAATTCATACTAAAAAAGGTCAAGATATATGAGAAAGAAACACGCAATAACCTTGGTGAAATGACGCAGTCACTGGAAAGTACCTTCAGAGGACTTGAAACAGTGAAAACCCATGGGGCAAAGAGCTATGTAAAAGCTGACTATATACAAAAACAGCAGGAGTATTGCGAGAATAAATTAAAGGCGGCAAAACTCTATGCAATTCGTACCTTGTGGTATGGCACGGTTGAAAATATGTGCTTATATGGAAGTGTTGCCTACCTGGGCTATTTGGGAATGAAGGGCTTAATGTCAATCGGTGAAGTTATGATGTTTATCTATCTGATTAAGCAGATCATTATGCCGATCGAGGTGGTATTCCGTTGGATGTCAACCTTGCCTGCTTCAACAGCCTGTTGGGAGAGGATTATAAATAAGTTCGAGATTCATGATGACAGGACGACTCCAGAGGATAACGGGGATAAAACAACAATAGATCAAGTTGATATTGAAGATTTATCCTTTTCCTATCAGCAATCCAATGCCATCTTTCAAAACCTGAATATTTCCTTGGAGAGGGGAAAGATAACCGGCTTGTTTGGTAAAAGCGGATCGGGCAAGACAACGTTATTTAAGATTCTTTCGGGAATGTATGCAGGAATTGATCATAACTGCAAGGTCAATGGAGAAAAAACAAACAACCTAAAGTCCTATATCGCGTATGCTTCTTTGGAAAAAAGTATTTTTCCCATGAGTATCTATGAAAATATTGCTTTAGGTGATAAAATGATTAGCAAGGAAGAAGTGGAACAGCTTCTATATGAATTAGGCTTTGAAAGCTGGATAATCTCCTTGCCAAGTGGAATTGATACCCTGGTTTTGAATAACAGTATGTCAGGCGGGCAAAAACAAGCAATTTCCACGGCTAGAGCTTTATTGAGCAAGCGCCAGCTCGTGATTCTTGATGAGCCTTTCTCCGCCTTGGATCCGGAGAGAGAGGAGCACCTTAAAAATATTCTTAAGAAGGAAAAAATGAATCGAATATTTTTGATTGCTTCCCATAGAAAGGATAGCGCTAACTTGTTTGACTCGAAAATTGTCCTTTAACATTATTAATTTAGTCTTCTCCTCCAACCGCATCAGCTGAATTTTCTTAAAAAATTCGACTGAGACGTCAGTTATAGCTGATGCGGCTTTTTGTTACAGAAGGTACAGAGAATTTCAGTGAAAAAATATGTTGACGTATTTACATGTCTATGTTATATTAAGGAAGCGAGAAAAGAGGCTTTTTTTTTATGCCTAAAAAACGGGTTTATATAGAAGAAGCCTACAGCGATTAATGCGAGCTAGCGCAACAAAGAAATCGGAGGTGGATATTGTGCGCGTAAAAATCACACTGGCATGTACTGATTGCAAACAACGCAATTACAACATGACAAAAGAAAAGAAGACACATCCAGACAGAATGGAAACTAAGAAGTATTGTAAATTCTGTAAATCCCACACATTGCACAAAGAGACGAAATAATTATTCGGAAAGGAATTGGAAGACATGAGCGAAACGACTAATACGACTAATGCATCAACTGAAAAAGCTCCAAAGAAAAGCTGGTTCAAAGGAATTAAGTCTGAGTTTAAGAAGATTATCTGGCCGGATAAAGAATACCTTGGAAAACAGGCAATTGCTGTATTATCAGTTTCTATTGTTTTGGGAATAGTTATTTACGTACTGGACTATGCAATCGAACTCGGTTTAAAATTCTTATTATAGGATAAGGGTGAGGATATGTCAGAAGCAAATTGGTACGTTGTTCACACCTATTCAGGGTATGAGAACAAGGTAAAAGCGAACATCGAAAAGACAATCGAAAACAGAAAGCTTCAAGATCAGATCTTAGAAGTGTCTGTTCCGATGCAAGACGTCATTGAAATGAAAAACGGCGTTAAGAAGCGTGTACAAAAGAAGATGTTTCCCGGTTATGTACTGCTCCATATGGTTATGAATGATGACGTATGGTATGTGGTTCGTAATACCAGAGGAGTAACAGGCTTCGTTGGACCTGATTCCAAGCAGCCGGTTCCGTTGACTGATGCAGAGATGCACAGCATGGGAATCAATAATAATGATGAAGTCTCTGTTGGTTTTGAAATTGGTGATACAGTTACGGTTATCTCCGGAGTTTGGGAGAATACGACAGGTGTTATTAAACAAATCAATCAACAGAAGGAAATCGTTACGATCAGCGTAGACATGTTTGGACGTGAAACGCCGGTTGAAATCGGTTTCAGTGAAATCAAAGTTCGCAATTAATGCGAGACAGGGTAATTCATGGCAATTGAGCCGGTCAACGGCTTCATATTGCAGATCTTCAAGTTATCTTGTATAGGACACCGTGCATGCAATGGAAAAAGTATGTAACTTACGGTTAGTTACGTGGGAGGGAAATTCCCGCAAACACCACATTTATCAGGAGGTATGCTATCATGGCAAAAAAGGTTACAGGTTATATTAAATTACAGATCCCAGCTGGCAAGGCTACTCCGGCTCCACCGGTAGGACCTGCACTTGGACAACATGGCGTTAACATCGTTCAGTTTACAAAGGAATTTAACGCAAGAACAGCAGATCAAGACGGAATCATCACACCAGTAGTTATTACTGTATACGCAGACAGAAGCTTCAGCTTCGTAACAAAGACTCCTCCGGCAGCAGTTTTGATCAAAAAAGAACTTAATCTGAAGTCTGGTTCCGCAGCACCTAACAAGACAAAGGTTGCTAAGATGACAACAGCTCAGGTTAGAAAAATCGCAGAGTTAAAGATGCCTGACTTAAACGCAGCAAGCGTTGAAGCAGCTATGAGTATGGTTGCTGGTACTGCAAGAAGTATGGGTGTTACTATCGTTGATTAATTTCACACCCGGCTTTCGTTAGTCTAGCGGCTAAATGACAGTTAATATGAATAAGACAGCATGGTTGAAAGAGATCGTGCGATTTAGAATCTAATAACGTGGGAGGATATGTCGGACGCAAAAATAATGTGCCCGGCAGCAAATACGGCTCAGCCGTATTCATGGTCTTGGCTTTCAGACAATACCGTGAAATTGACAATGTCAATTTTGCCAGCTGAATACATCATATTCAGTTTTCTTCCGGTAAAACCACTAGGAGGTTTATAGAATGAAAAGAGGAAAGAAATATACAGACGTTGCAAAAACGATTGACAAATCCGTTCAATACGATGCAACCGAAGCTATCGGCTTGGTTAAAAAATCAGCAGTAGCAAAATTTGATGAGACAATCGAAGCACACATCAGACTTGGTGTTGATGGTCGTCATGCAGATCAGCAGGTTCGTGGTGCGGTAGTATTACCTCACGGAACTGGTAAGACTGTACGTGTACTTGTATTTGCAAAAGGTGAAAAGGCAAATGAAGCTTTAGCAGCTGGTGCAGATTTCGTTGGTGCAGATGACTTAATCCCTAAGATCCAGAATGAAAACTGGTTTGAGTTTGATGTAGTTGTTGCTACACCTGACATGATGGGTGTTGTTGGTCGTTTAGGCCGTGTACTTGGACCTAAGGGCTTAATGCCAAACCCAAAAGCAGGTACTGTAACGATGGACGTTACAAAGGCTGTTGCTGATATCAAGGCTGGTAAGATTGAATACAGACTGGACAAGACAAATATCATCCACGTTCCGCTTGGTAAGGCTTCCTTTACTGAGGAAATGTTAAATGATAACTTCCAGACCTTAATTGGTGCTGTTGTAAAGGCTAAGCCATCCGCAGCGAAAGGTCAGTATTTAAAGAGCGTTACATTAGCATCTACTATGGGTCCTGGTGTAAAACTTAACACAGCTAAATTAGGCTAGTATATATAAGAATGCAAGTGAGTCGGTTAAACCGATTCACTTGTATTAATCGAAAAGAGTGCAGGTATTCCTGTGCGCTGATCGAATTTCTGAGAAAAGCTGTTAACAGTTTAATCAGAACAGGAGAGTAAATGTGTTAACATTCTCTTTCGATTCGTACAGATGAAATTGTATGAATCAAAAAGTATAAATCAAAATTTAAATTCACAGGAAAAAGTGGTTGACATGCCTTTCTTAGTCGTGCTATAATGCCACTTGTGAATAAAACTGCCGAAGACAGTAGGTGCCGCAAGGCGTAAGGTGAACCACCTACCGAGGAAAGTTAATTTAATCTGTATTGATTTTATTGACCTCTCCATGCTTTGGCAGGATGAGGCTTTTTTTGTATCTTACAGAACCGTTTTGGTGGTCTGATACAAGATAGAAAGATTGCCGGTGATCCTGCAATCGTATAAAAGATATAAGGAGGTGTACGTAGATGGCAAAAGTTGAATTAAAGCAACCAATCGTTGAAGAAATCAAAGGCTACGCTGTAAACGCAAAAGCTGCTGTTTTAGTTGACTACCGTGGATTAACTGTTGCTCAGGATACTGAGCTTCGTAAAAAGTTAAGAGAAGCTGGTGTAGTATACAAGGTATACAAGAACACAATGCTTAACTTTGCATTCAAAGGAACCGAATTTGAATCATTAGCAAATGATTTAAACGGACCTTCCGCTATTGCTTTTGGTATGGAGGATGCAACTGCTCCTGCTAGAATCTTAGCTGAATGCGCAAAGACAATGCCGAAGTTAGAGTTCAAATCAGGTGTTGTTGATGGAACTTACTATGATGCAAAGGGAGTTCAAGTTATTGCAACAATTCCTTCCAGAGAAGTTCTTATTTCCAAGTTACTTGGAAGCTTACAGTCACCAATTACAAATCTTGCTCGTGTTCTCAATCAGATCGCAGAGAAGCAGGCGTAATTGATCAGCGGATTGCCTGGTTCGCAGGAAACTGCAAACAGGTAGCATAATTGCAGCTGACAAATCATTGGGAACAAAACGAACCCGATCATAAATGAAAAAATATATCAATGGAGGTAAATTTAAATGACAACTCAAGATTTTATCGAGGCAATTAAAGGCCTTACCGTATTAGAGTTAAATGAATTAGTAAAAGCATGTGAAGAAGAATTCGGTGTATCCGCAGCAGCAGGTGTTGTAGTAGCAGCTGGTCCTGCAGCAGCAGAAGAAGAAGAGAAGACAGAGTGGAACGTAGAGTTAACTGAAGCTGGCCCTAACAAGGTTAAGGTTATTAAGGTTGTACGTGAAGTAACTGGCTTAGGCTTAAAGGAAGCTAAGGATCTTGTTGATGGAGCTCCTAAGATCGTTAAGGAAGGCGCTAACAAGGCAGAATCCGAAGATCTTAAGGCTAAATTAGAAGCAGAAGGCGCTAAAGTAACTTTAAAATAAGTTATGCCATTGAAAAATCCGCTCGGAAGAGCGGATTTTTTTTGGTTTTTTGGACGTGTTTGATAAGATGGTCATCCCACCACCTGGTATACTAAATACCAGATGTGTTGGAAGAACCCATGATAAAGGGGCGGATAATTAAACCGTCTTACAATTTGCACTGCAAGAGGAGCAATTACTGCACTGCCCGGATTGAAATGATAAAAAAGCCTTAACGGAAAATTCGCTGGAGGCAATATCATAAATATCGTTGTTGATGATAAGTTTATCTTGAAGGAAAGTGATTTTCACAGGCTGAAAGAAAAGCTCTCCGTCCTCCGGATCCAGTACTTGCTGGGGGGAATAGACATGGGTATTATCCTTAGCATCAGTCACTTCCAGAATGTGATTGGAGATAGAAATGTCTGAAAGAACACCATCCGCTGTAAAGCATAAGGAATTTGAATCACCGCTGATACCACAGGCATTTTTATCATAGACAAGAAGAGTGCCGATAGGGGTAGAGATTTTTGTAGGGCGGGCAGGCTCCAGGGATTTTAGATTACCATTTGGATAAAAGGAGATACCGATTCGTGCTGCTATATTGCCCAGTGGTGTAATTACATCGAATTCTTCCTTTGGCCAAGTTGTTATACTTTTAATTACACCATTCTCATAAAAGCAAATGGTAAGAAGGGCAGCCTTTAAGGCTCCTGTGCTTAGACTTAAACTGATTTTATCTGCCAGCTTGTATTCGTCAGCTTCATCCCAATAGCCGGAAAGCTGACCGTTCAAGGGGAATAATCGTTTGATATTGCCATCGGGGTAAAAGGTGATTCGTTCGGCGGGTAGAATACCAACAGGCGTAGGGATCCCAGTCTGATCCTCCAGAGACAGCTTCTGAAGAGTTCCATCCTGATAAAAGGAGCAGGAGATACTGTTTCTCTTTCTGTAATTTATCGTATATTGAGGAACTAAGATTCCATAGGGAGTTGAAAGGAGGGAGGGGGAGTTTGTAGAACATTCCTTTAAGGCTCCGTCCTCATAAAATACAGGGGAGCTGATGTCCTTTAACTCACCATATTTTGTTATATAGATATCCATAGGATCACTTCACTTTCTTTCATATTGTTAATAGTTACGACTTAACAGATAGGTTAAGGGCATGTTAGCAGGATCTGACTTATCAGATAGGATAAGCTCATGCTAGCAGGTTCTGACTTGTCAGATAGGATAAGCTTATGTTAGCAGGTTAAGACTTGGCAGATAGGATAAACACATGCTAGCAGGTTCTGTCTTGGCAGATAGGATAGCATATGTTAGCAGGTTATTAGTTGCCAGATGTGATAAGCACATGGTACAGGCTATAACTTGACAGAAAGAATATGCACAGTTGTTATATTCTCAGATTGGGAGTCTATGCAGTAGGAATAGTTCTGTGATTTTAATTCGGATTCAAACCATCTGGGAATATGTTGACAGTCAACGATGAGTTCCTGGAAGCCTCCTTCTGCCAGAAATGGACGTAAGAGACTTTTAGAACTTAGACAAGGATTCTCAGCCATAGCTTTTGAAAGGTTAAAATAGAAGACGCCTTCCTCTTGTGTTAGCTGTGGTTTTATAGAGTTGGAAGCTGTGAGTTCATGATTGACAGAAAGTGTTTGCTCGGCAATCTCGGCTTCCAGAATGGAGTCCAAATATTGCACAGGGTCACCTTCAGCATGATAAGAATTCATATGTTTGAATTCAAGCTGATAATAAAGCTGACCTGAGATCTCGGTGGCTACGAATACCGTACAAGACTTAATTTGTTGAAGTAGTTCATTGAAGGTTTGCTTGGCTTTCGCTAAAGAGAGATCAGAAGATAAAGTATAGGGTAATTCTTCGTCAATGAACCATTGATTATTTTTCTTGGAATAAATTCTAATAACGGCACCCGCCCATATTTGGGAGGTTTGACCTGCTTGATCCATACAGACAGCAATTCTCATAATGACACCCACCTTTTGTTTTAATTGTAATGAGGATCATCCGCCAATAAGATAGAAATGCGCTGCATTGATCACTACTCTTCGGAGATCCTGAAATCCTCCTGCTAAAAGCAAAAAACCATATTTAACCGTCTTCGCCATTGAATTTGGGAAACAATTAAATATGGTCTATTTATAAGGAGCAAGAATTTACTATAAATCATAAGGCTGGGAGTGAAAGAAGTCAATACTTCAGATTATACAATATTTGAATGAATATCTGTAATTCCTTGGTAAAAATTTAAAAACCATGTATAATTTTTAAAAAAAGTGATTCGATAAAAAGTTTTTTGCTAAAAATGTGTAAAAATTGAAATAATATACCAATACTACATATAACTTCTAGTTTTTGCTATTGTGCATATTGTTTCAGCAGTATAAATGAATCAAATAGAAGCTTTATTTCTCATAAATAAAAAAACTCAATAAAAATTGAGTTGACAGTTGCAAAGAAGTATGATAGTATGAAAGATGCACTATTGTGGTGCTGTATGCCTATTACATATATATTATAGCATATATGTTTCTAAAAGAAAAGAGTTTTTTATTCCATATAAATGAATTGATTACCAAGGTGATTTCTGGTATGAAAAAATCCTTTTTTTACAAAGGTAACTCTGTGAAAGCAAGGACGACTGCGGGTTTTCTCTTTGTTTATAAGAATAAGATGGATTACGATGCTAATTCATCTTATCCAGGAATGAAACTTTATAAAATTTCAAGGGGTGAAAACGTCAATGGACAAGAACAGAATGCATCCAATTAAGGTTGGTAATAACGTTAGAATGAGTTACTCCAAACAAAAGGAAGTCCTGGAGATGCCCAATCTCATTGAAGTACAGAAGGATTCCTACCAGTGGTTTTTAGACGAGGGACTCAAAGAAGTATTTGATGACATATCTCCAATAGCAGATTACAGTGGACATTTGAGTTTGGAATTCGTAGACTTTACATTATGTGAAGATGATGTCAAATATACTATAGAAGAATGTAAAGAAAGAGATGCAACCTATGCAGCTCCTTTGAAGGTAAAAGTTAGACTCCATAACAAAGAGAATAACGAGATCAATGAGCATGACATTTTCATGGGTGATCTGCCGTTAATGACCGAAACCGGTACCTTTGTTATCAACGGTGCAGAAAGAGTTATTGTTAGTCAGTTAGTACGTTCCCCTGGTATTTATTACGCAATAGATCATGACAAAATCGGTAAGAGATTATTCTCCTCTACCGTTATTCCCAATAGAGGTGCGTGGTTGGAATATGAGACGGATTCCAACGATGTTTTTTACGTACGTGTTGACCGTAACAGAAAGGTGCCGATTACTACCTTTGTAAGAGCTTTAGGTTATGGTACCAATGAGGAAATCAAGCAGTTATTTGGTGAGGAGCCAAAGATTCTTGCTTCCTTAGCAAAAGATCCAAGTACTTCCAAAGATCCCACCGGCAGCTATCAGGACGGTTTATTAGAGCTGTACAAAAAGCTTCGTCCAGGCGAGCCTTTGGCAGTAGAAAATGCAGAGTCCTTATTAAATAGTATGTTCTTTGATGCAAGAAGATATGACCTTGCAAAGGTAGGAAGATATAAATTTAATAAGAAGCTTCATATGCGTAACAGAATCGTTGGCTTTGTGCTGGCTGAGGATGTTGTGGATGAATCCACCGGTGAGATTATTGCAGCAGCAGGAACACAGGTGACAGATAAGATTGCCAGACAGATTCAGAACGTAGCAGTGCCATTCGTTATGGTACAAGCGGAAGAACGCAATGTTAAGGTTCTTTCCAATATGATGGTTGACCTGTCCTACTACGTGGATATTGACCGTAGAGAACTTGGTATTAGTGAAGATGTATACTATCCGGTTCTGAAGAATATTCTGGCGGAAAACACCAGCAAGGAAGACTTAAAAGAAGCAATTAAGAAGAATATTAATGAGCTGATTCCAAAACATATTACAAAGGAAGATATTATTGCTTCCATAAACTATAACATCCATCTGGAATATGGTATCGGTAACAACGACGATATCGACCACTTGGGTAACAGAAGAATCAGAGCAGTGGGTGAGTTGTTACAGAACCAGTATCGCATTGGTTTATCCAGAATGGAACGTGTTGTTCGTGAAAGAATGACAACCCAGGATTTAGAAGGCATCAGCCCTCAGTCCTTAATTAATATTAAACCGGTTACCGCAGCGGTGAAGGAGTTCTTCGGAAGCTCCCAGCTGTCCCAGTTCATGGATCAGCACAACCCTCTTGGTGAGTTAACTCATAAGAGACGTTTATCTGCACTTGGTCCTGGTGGTTTGTCCCGTGATAGAGCCGGATTCGAGGTTCGAGACGTTCACTACTCCCATTACGGAAGAATGTGTCCGATTGAGACCCCAGAAGGTCCTAACATCGGTCTGATCAACTCCCTTGCTACCTATGCAAGAATTAACGAGTATGGCTTTATCGAAGCACCATATCGTAAATGTGACAGAACAGACCCGATGAATCCAAGAGTTATTGATGATGTTGTTTATTTGACAGCAGATGAAGAAGATAAATATATTGTTGCACAGGCAAACGAAGAGATCGATGAGAATGGATACTTTATCCATAACAGTATCTCCGGTCGTTACAAAGAGGAAACCTCCCAGTACGAAAAGCATAAGATTGATCTTATGGACGTATCTCCTAAGATGGTATTCTCCGTTGCTACCGCGTTAATTCCTTTCCTTGAAAATGACGATGCGAACCGTGCCCTCATGGGTGCCAACATGCAGCGTCAGGCAGTTCCTTTGTTAATCACGGAAGCACCTGCCGTTGGAACAGGTATTGAAGCGAAAGCTGCAATTGACTCCGGTGTATGTGTTGTTGCTAAGAAAGCCGGTGTTGTTGATAAGGTTACAGCAAAAGAAGTTGTTGTAAAAAATGATGATAATACAAAGACCTCTTACCGTTTAATCAAGTTCTCAAGAAGTAACCAGGGAACCTGTATTAACCAGAGACCGATTGTATCCCGTGGGGATCGTATTACAGCTGGTCAGGTAATTGCAGATGGTCCTTCTACCTCCAAGGGTGAATTAGCACTTGGTAAGAATCCATTGATTGGATTTATGACCTGGGAAGGCTATAACTACGAGGATGCTGTATTATTAAGTGAAAGATTAGTGCAGGAAGATGTTTATACTTCCGTGCATATTGAAGAATATGAAGCAGAATCCCGTGATACGAAGTTAGGACCAGAAGAAATTACGAGAGACGTTCCTGGCGTTGGTGATGATGCATTAAAGGATCTCGATGAAAGAGGTATTATCCGTATCGGTGCTGAGGTTCGTGCCGGAGATATCCTGGTTGGTAAGGTTACACCAAAGGGTGAGACTGAGCTTACCGCAGAAGAGAGACTTCTTAGAGCGATCTTCGGTGAGAAGGCGAGAGAGGTTCGTGATACCTCCTTACGTGTTCCTCACGGTGAATATGGTATTATCGTAGATGCGAAAGTATTTACAAGAGAAAATGGTGATGAATTATCCCCTGGTGTAAATCAGACCGTGCGCGTATATATCGCTCAGAAGAGAAAGATCCAGGTAGGTGATAAGATGGCTGGTCGTCATGGTAATAAGGGTGTTGTTTCCCGTGTATTACCGGTAGAAGATATGCCATTCCTGCCAAACGGCAGAGCCCTTGATATCGTTCTTAACCCTCTGGGTGTACCTTCCCGTATGAATATCGGACAGGTACTTGAGATTCACTTGTCCTTAGCTGCAAAAGTACTTGGTGTAGACATTTCCACACCAGTATTCGATGGAGCAAACGAGTATGATATTATGGATACGCTGGACATTGCTAATGTTTATGCGAATTCAACTTGGGAAGAGTTTGAAGCAAAATATAAAGATACGTTAGATCCGCAGCTCATGGATTACCTGGAGAAGCATCCGGAAAACAGAGAGAACTGGAAGGGTGTTCCGATCAACCGTGACGGTAAGGTAAGACTGCGTGATGGTAGAACCGGTGAGTATTTTGATGGTTCTGTAACCGTTGGTTTCATGCATTATCTGAAGCTTCACCACTTGGTTGATGATAAGATCCATGCTCGTTCTACCGGACCTTACTCCTTAGTAACCCAGCAGCCGCTTGGTGGTAAGGCACAATTCGGTGGACAGAGATTCGGTGAGATGGAGGTATGGGCACTGGAAGCTTATGGTGCTGCATATATCCTTCAAGAAATATTAACAGTAAAATCCGATGATGTTACCGGACGTGTTAAGACTTATGAGGCAATTATTAAGGGAGAGAACATCTCAGAACCAGGTATTCCTGAGTCCTTCAAGGTTCTCTTAAAAGAGCTTCAATCCCTGGCTCTGGATGTTACGGTTCTCGATGAGAGCGGTAATGAGATAAAGATGACAGAAAGCATTGACTATGGTGATTCTGACTTGACTCCATTAATTGAAGGCGATAACAATTTCAGATATGATGAAGGCTATGAAGATGCCGGCTTCACCCAAGGAAATGTAGAAGATATTGAAGCTGATATTTTCGATATTTATGAAGATGAATCCGAAGATATACTGGAAGATGGAATTTATGAAGAAGAGGAAGACTTAGGCTCTGCGGAAGATCTTGAGCCGGAAGAAGATATTTGTCCGAACTGCGGAGCA
>JAEWMZ010000225.1 GCA_023392995.1 Bacillota bacterium | reverse complement strand
ATATCAACCTGCCAAGAATCACTGGCTTTGAGATCTGTCGTGAGCTTCGCAAAATATCAACGATACCGATTATCTTTGCCAGTGCCAGAACCAGTGAGGATGATAGGGTTACAGGTCTTGATATCGGGGGAGATGATTTTCTGCCAAAGCCTTATTCCTTAAAGGAGCTGTTATCCAGGACGAACTCCATCCTTCGCAGAACCTACGGCTTCGAGGAGCAGAATAAGATCTTAGAGATCGGCAAGGACACGGAGAATGCAATCAAAATAACTACCAGCAGCCGAACCGTTACAAGGAATGGTCAAACGGTTAGTCTTTCCCTTAAGGAATTTGACCTGTTGGAGTTCCTCGCGGAGCATAAGAATGAAGCACAGAAGAAGGACGTTA
The DNA here is from genome assembly GCA_023392995.1 of Bacillota bacterium. Lineage (GTDB taxonomy): Bacteria > Bacillota > Clostridia > Lachnospirales > Lachnospiraceae > Mobilitalea. Next base: position 21,246 of record JAEWMZ010000225.1, on the reverse strand, counting down.
TTCTTAGGCAGGTGTGGGGAACCCTAAGTGAGGTGGAACTGTCTACCTTGACGGTACATATTCGGTGGCTTCGTGAGAAGCTGGAGGTAAATCCATCCCAGCCCTGCTACCTTAAGACGGTATGGGGCGTGGGGTATATGCTGGAGGATCAGGCATGAGTGATATAGAGGAAAAGGGAGGAAATTATGGCATTCTTAGAATCATGATATTCTTTGAAGTGCTGGTAACCATTTTTTTTGCTCTGGGATATTGGCAGCTGGTTAGAGAGAATCAAAGAGAACAAGCCTTTGGCAACCGGGAAAGAATTGTTGCGTTAAATGAGATTGAAAAGCTGACGGAGCAAGACGGCGAAAGTCCGGTTAAGGAACAAATAACAGAGCTGAAGCAGGAGCTGCGGGGAGAGAAGGCAAAGAGCAGCCGAATTATCCTATGTTGGGGAATCGGTGCCTATCTGGTCTGCACGATAGTTCCGCTGCTCATTTATCTCTATCTGAATCGGGTTATTTTAAGACCCTTTCAGAGGCTTTCACATTATGCTGCTGAGATTGCAAAGGGCAATCTGGAGGTTACCCTGTCCTATGAAAGGGTTAACATCTTTGGAGCCTTCACCTGGGCCTTCGATCATATGAGAAGGGAGATCTTAAAGGCAAAAAGCTGCGAACGCGAAGCCATTGAAAATAATAAAACCATCATAGCCACGCTTTCTCATGATATCAAGACTCCCATTGCTTCCATTCGAGCCTATGCGGAGGGGCTAGAGGCGAATATGGACACTTCTTCGGAACGAAGGGAGCGTTATCTGAACGTAATTATTCGAAAGTGCGATGAGGTGACGAAGCTTACAAACGATCTATTCCTTCACTCCCTCTCCGATCTTGATAAGTTGCAGGTGGCATCCGAGCTGCTGGAGATAGATCAAATTCTTCTTCGCACCATTGAAGAAATGTCCGCAGATACATCCGATATTCGTATCAAGGGAAAGATCCAGCCCGCAACCATAAAAGGGGATGAAAAGCGTATTATACAGGTGCTGGAGAATATCATCAACAATGCCAGGAAGTATGCTCCTAGGAATGGGATGGAGCTATGGACGGTAAAAAGCATAGAGAAAGCGGAGAATTTCCCTGGGCAGGGAATTTATGAAATTCATATTCGAGATCAGGGCTATGGGATTGATCCCCAGGATATGCCCTTTATCCATGATAAATTCTATCGAGGCAAGAATACGGGAGAGGTTCCGGGAGCAGGACTCGGCTTATTCATTGTAAAATATATTATGGAGCAGATGAATGGAACGGTACAGCTAAATAATCGCAGAGATGGGTTGGAGGTAATTCTGACATTTCCATGTCTTTCTTAAAGTTCTTAAGGACTTCTTAATAATTACTTTGCTAAAATCTCTTTAGTGGGGTTAGTGTGACACACAGAGCGTTTCACATCCGGAATTGAGCGACCTAAAGATCGAATGTCCGTAAGTGTGACACACAGAGCGTTTCACATCCGGAATTGAGCGACCTAAACGTCGAATGACCGTAAGAGTATATTATTTATTAGGAAAGGCAGAAGATTAAATGAAAAAAATATTATTATCAGCAAGAGATTTATGCAAGAGCTTTGCGGTGAATGGTGGGCAGAATCATATTCTGGATAATGTGAATATGGAGGTTTATGAGAGGGATTTTACTGTAATTATGGGAGCCTCCGGTTCAGGAAAGTCCACACTGTTATACTGTTTGAGCGGAATGGACGGGATAACCTCCGGTGAGGTGAGCTATCAGAATCGAGTCATCAGCAAACTAAAAGAAAAAGATATGACGGCTCTGCGAGCTGATCAATTTGGTTTTGTATTTCAGCAGATGCATTTGGTAAGTAACTTAACCTTGATGGAGAACCTTACAGTAACGGGGTTTTTAGATCATAAGAAACCCTCCGTAGAGGTGATTGAGCGGGCAAAATATCTGTTAGAGACCGTGAATGTCAGTGAAGCCAGAAACCGTCTGCCTGCGCAGGTGTCCGGCGGGGAGGCACAGAGAGCAGCCATTGCCCGTGCTATTATGAATGAACCGGGCTTACTATTTGCAGATGAACCGACAGGGGCTTTGAATCGAAAGAATACGGACGATGTACTTGAGCTATTGTCTACCATCAATGAGGAGGGACAGAGTATCTTAATGGTGACCCATGATGTCCGTGCGGCGATCCGGGCGAATCGCCTTCTCTATCTGGAGGATGGGAAAATATGCGGTGAGATGACCTTGCCCCCCTTTAACTACGAGGATGCAAAAGGCAGGGAAACACAATTAAATGCCTGGCTTTCCTCTATGGAATGGTAGAAGGGAGCGGCGAGAAAGATGAGAGAAGTATTTGTTCTAATGAAAGCCCATATGAGAAATGGGAAAAGCGGATTTATCAGTATCTTTTTATTGATGCTGCTGATTACCATGATATCCGCTGCTGTAATCTCGGTAAATATTAATTCAACAATCAGAGATGAGCAGGCTGTAAAAGAGGCGGGGTTTGGTGATCTGGTTACGTTTATGAGTGACAGAGCGCTGGCACAAAATGGAATCGCTCTGGATACCTTGAAAAGTCAAGTCGAAGCCTGCACAGAGGTTAAAAGGGTAGAAAAAGTCGATTGTACCTATGTGAAGAATATATCGGTAAATGGTAAGTCTAATACCATTGTAATACTTCTAGAAGAATATAAGCCGGAGGATTTTGATTTCAAGGTATTTCAGGACAATGGCGGAGATATCTATGATGAAAGGATAACGTTAATCCCCGGTGAGATTATGGTGCCGATTTCCTACCGATCCTTATATGGCTGCAATATTGGGGATACGATCTATCTGGAGACAAAGTCAGGAAAGCTGGGATTTCGGGTAGGGTACTACTTTGAAGATCCATTTATGGGAGGCTCCATGATGGGGTTAAAGACATTGCTTCTGTGCGCGGAGGATATGGCAAAAGTCAGTGCCATTGCCGGTGATGCGGAAGGGTTAGTTGCAGGTGGTACTGTCCTTAATATCTTTATGAACCCGGAGCATTCTATGACTCCGCTAAAATTCGCCCAGTCCATCAATGAAAAAACCGGTATTATGGGGTATGCAACCAGCTCTCTGACTACCAAGCAGGCCATCGGCTATATGCTCATGATCACGAATATTTTCAGTGGAGTTCTGGCAGCCTTTGTGATTTTACTATTTCTGGTAACGTTAATAGTCATGGGGCATAATATCAGCAGCAGTATTGAACTGGAATACGTGAATCTGGGAATCCTCAAAGCAGTTGGAGTGGGAAAGGGAGTATTAAGAACCAGCATGACTGCCCATTATCTATTGGCAGCTGTCTTTGGCATAATGATTGGGGTGCCAGTAGCAATTCCGATCATTGGAATTATTAATCGAATGACAATTGATGTAATTGGACTATATGTGTCAAATGCTCTGGCAGTAATTCCTTGCAGCTTGATCATAGTAAGCCTGCTGATCTTTATGTATATCTATATCTCAGTCAAGGTGCGCAGGGTTTCAGGAATAAAGCCGATCCGTGCAATAGCGGGAGGGCGTGAGGAAGTATATTTCTCTCATCCATTAGAGCTACCTATTTATAAAAAGCATATGAACCTGTGGTTGGCCATGCGGCAGCTTACATCGAACAGCAGACAATATCTGAGTGTCTGCCTGGTAACGATGCTGCTGGTATTCTTTCTTGTGATGGTGAGTCAGATTACAAAATGCTTTGGAGAGGATGACAAATACCTTAATAAAATGTTCAATTGCCATGATGCAAATATCGAAATATTATATCTGGATAAGTCGGTACAAGGCGAGGTTGAGGATAGGATTGAGAAACACACACAGATTGAAAGCCATTTTCAAAAGAAATGGGAGTATCTGATGTTTGAGGGATACCAGCTGATTTGTTTTATATTTGATGATCCAAAGCAGTTTACCAGTGTTTACGAAGGTAGAACCTGTCTGTATGACAATGAGATTCTGATTACAAAGTTTTTATCAGAGGATTTGGGCATCACGATCGGAGATGAAGTAGTCATTAACAGCGGGAATAAAGAAGCAACATTTCTGGTTTGCGGACTTTATCAAAATGCAAGTGATATGGGAAGTAATTTCGCTATGAATACCGAAGGCTATGAGAGGCTGATGGGAACACCAGTCAAGGAGATGAGTGATCTTTACCTCTTGGCTGATTCTTCGAAGACAGACGATATTATAAAGGATGTAGAGAAGGAGTATGGGAAAAATATTCTCTTGATATCAGCTGCCAATGGAATTAATAGTGTAGATTCCATTGTAACCGCGGTGAAGGGTATCTCCGTGTTAATTTACATTATTGCGGCTATCTTTGCCTTAACAACCATTGGCTTGATCTGCGGGAAGCTATTTATTAGTGAGAAAAAGGATTATGGTATTTATAAAGCCCTGGGCTTTTCAACAAACCGCTTGCGGCTACAGTTTTCCCTTCGCTTTTCGATTGTAGCATTTATTGGCGGCTGCCTTGGAATTGTCCTTAGCCTTTTCTTATCGAATCCTTGTCTGGGTGTGTTATTTTCGTTCCTTGGGATCAGCAACTTTTCGGTGGGAATTGATATTCCAACCTGGACATTGCCGATTGTATATATGGTTGTAATATATTTTATATTCTCTTATCTGTTGTCTAGGAGGATTAAGAAGGTTGAGACGAGGGTATTGATTAGTGAGTAAGGGAATAGGGTTGTGCTAACTATGGAGAGTGAGCACAACCCTCGCTTTATTTGTACCAAAAGTTCCTTGTACAATCAATCCTGCTTTGTTTATAATAAAACGAAAAACTATTATCATTTACATAGTGAAGAAAGCAGTGGAAAACTGTGAAGAATACAACTAAGAAGAATACAGCTAAGAAGAATACAACTAAGAAGGATACAACGTTACCAGTCCGTTACAAAACAATATAGGTTTATCAATTATCAAAAGGCAGGAAAAGCCTTGAGAAGATAGGAAGGTGTATGCATATGGTTAGAACAAAGACATTTGAGTATGGCGATAAAGAGATGAATTATTTGAAAAATGTAGATCCCTTGCTGGGAGGGGTAATTGACCGGATGGGAAAGATTGATCGTGTTATTATACCAGATCTGTTCCCGGCTCTGATCTATGCTGTAATCGGTCAGCAGATATCCATCAAAGCAGCAAAAACCATATGGACAAGGTTTCAGGAGCGTTTTGAAATCACACCAGCATATCTTGCACAGGTTGAAATAGAGGAAATTGCGGGATGTGGAATGCAGAGTACGAAAGCAAAATATATTAGGGGGATTGCGGAAACAGTAACTCGTGGGGATTTTGATCTGGAAAGCCTCTATCAATTAACGGACAAGGAGGTAATTAAGAAGCTATCAGCCTTAAATGGCATCGGTGTCTGGACGGCTGAGATGCTGTTGCTAAATTGTATGGAACGGCCGAATATCATTAGCTACGGAGATATCGCAATCCGAAGAGGAATCATGATGCTCTATGGGCTTTCTGAGTTGACGAAGGAACAATTTGCGGAGTATAAAAACAGGTATTCTCCCTATGGTTCGGTGGCGTCCATCTATTTGTGGAGATTATCTTATGATAAACCTTGAGAGCAATGAAGATACACCGGAAGTGATGGTACTATCATCGAAACTTTAAGTTATTGTGGAAACGAATCGATGTCTGTCAGGATATATATTTGATTTTATATATTGTTGCTATTAGGGACATATATGTAAAAAACTACTAAATATTTTGTAAAACTTTGTATAAATACACAGTTTAAAATAGAATACTAGTATGATAATATACTAGTATACCAGTTAATACATAAGTTATAAGTGAAGATAACAATAAGCCTTGATCAAAACATAAGAATAAGAGGGGAGAAATTCATATCATACAAGGATAGGCTGTTATCATCGCTTATATTATTTTTTAGGTAATTGGGAAACTCATTAACTGAAGATATTGTATGCACAGCAGCTACTGTTTCGAAGCGGAAGCTAAGCCCGAAGGAAGCGTTGAAGTGAAAAAATAGTAGTTGCTGTGTATACAATTACTAAAACTATAATGTTTCGCAATTGCCTAATTATTTTTAAGAAAGAGGTGCATAAATGAAGACTGCCAAAGTAGAATCCCGCCCAAAGGGCAAGAAGATGAGAGTTTATTTAAAGCACTACGGGTCGCTCTATCTTTTATTAGCTCTCCCAATTACATATTTTATAGTCTTTCGCTACATACCCATGATGTACATACAAATTGCGTTCAAAAAGTTCAGCATTGTTCAGAACGTATGGGAAATGGAGTGGGCAGCGAACAACGGTTTCGAATATTTTATTAAGGCCTTTTCTAACCGGGATTTCCTCTATGCCATACGTAATACATTAATGCTTAATTTTCTTGATTTAATCATCGGTTTTCCGGCTCCAATTATTATGGCGCTGCTGCTTAATGAGTTAGTATTTAAGCGATTTAAGAAATTTACGCAGACAGTTCTTTATATGCCCCACTTCCTTTCCTGGATCATAATATCAGGCTTGGCGCTGCAGCTTTTTACACCGACGAACGGTCTTGTGAACTTGGTATTAAAGCTGTTTGGGTTCAATACGATTCCTTTTCTGAATGAACCTGTCCATTGGGTATGGACTTACATATTTATTGGAGTTTGGCAAAGCTGTGGTTATAACACAATTATCTATTTAGCTGCAATTACCGGTATTAACCCCGAATTGTATGAAGCTGCTTCCGTTGATGGAGCCTCACGTTTAAAGAAGATGTGGTATATTACCTTACCGGGAATTCGTTCCACAGTTGTTGTTCTTCTTATTCTTAGTCTTGGACGGATACTGAGCAGTGACTTTGACCGCCCTTATGCGATGACAAATAATCTGGTTAAAGGGGTATCCAATGTTATTTCTACTTTTGTTTATACGAATGGTATTCGCAGCATGCAGTTTTCATTAACAGCGGCAGCAGGCCTTTTCCAGTCGGTTGTTTGTGTGATTTTCTTATTAGTGGCGAATGCGATCGCTAAAAAGAGCGGCGAACGGGGAATATGGTAATAAAAAGATAAGAAAGTTATAGAAAGATGAGGGTATTTTCATGATAAAGTCTAAAAAATCAAGGATAGGAGATTGGGTGGTTGTTTTTATCTTTGTTCTGCTTATCTTAATCTGTCTTCTACCGGTTCTCAATATTTTGGCAAGATCCTTAAGTTCAAAGGAGGCACTGGTTCGTAATGAGGTATTTCTGTTTCCGGTAGGTTTTAATTTAGATGCATATAAGATGATACTGAGTGATTCCAAATATACCTGGTCACTCGCTTGGACTGCTATTCTTACAATAATCTGTACCATCCTATCCCTCTTTATGACTACCATTTGTGCTTATCCGCTTATCTATGACAAGCTAAAAGGACGGAAGGTTATTAATATATTTATTATTCTTACCATGTATTTCAATGCAGGTACAATTCCAAACTACTTGCTGCTCCATGATTTAGATTGGATTAATAAACCTCAGGTGCTGATTATTCCGTCCTGTCTCAGCGTGTTTAATATGATATTGATGCGAAGCTTTTTCTTTGGAATTCCGGAGAGCTTTCGTGAATCTGCGGAGATCGATGGGGCAACTCATATTCAGGTTTTGAGAAAAATCTATCTGCCTTTATCGGGGCCGGTGATTGCTACCTTAGCGCTTTTCTATGCCGTCGGTAGATGGAACGGTTTTTCGGATGCGCTGATGTATATGAACAACGATTTCTTTCATCCAATCCAACTTCTTCTGTATAACATTCTTAATAATATGATGAGTATAGATTCTTCTTCTCAAGAGGGCTTTATTACCCCGGGTCTTGCGGATACCTTTAAAGCAGCTACGGTTATGTTTGCTACCATACCGATCATCTTGATTTACCCGTGGCTACAGCGATACTTTATAGCGGGTGTAACCTTGGGAGGGGTAAAGGAATAACCAGAGCAAGAGGGGAGTATTTCAATAGCGGACGTAATGTGTCATAAATAATATAAATTAATTTAGGAGGGTAAAAAATGAGGAAATTTATGTCTGTTCTACTTCTTTGCTGTATGATGGCAATGACGCTTGCAGGCTGCAGCAAAAACAAGGAGCCTGAGAATAGTCCGACTTCACAGACTGTCACAGAGGAGGATAAGAGCACGGAAGCTACATCCAGCCCGGATGCCACTGCGGATGCTGAGGGAATGGTTGATGGGAAGTTTTTAGAAACAAGAGAAATAACGGTTGAAGTATATGACCGCGATAACGATGGCGGTTCCGATCCTACGAACAATGCATACACAAAATGGATACAGGAAGGCATGCTGCGTGACCATAATGTTAAAGTAACCTTTGTATCAGTACCACGCTGGACAGAAGTGGAACAAATCAACAATTTGCTGGCATCAGGCTCAGCTCCTGATGTATGTGTTACCTATAACTATGCAACGATTACTACATATGCCGGTATGGGCGGTGTACTTGATTTGAGCAGCTATGTTGATGATTATAAAGACAGACTCCCTAACTTATGGAACTGGCTGGGAGAAACAAATATTTACTGGGATAAGACCCCTACCTATAATAAGCTGTGGGCAATCGAAGCCAAGCTTGCAGTTATGAATCGAACAAATACCTTTGTTCGTGAAGATTGGTTGAAGAAATTAAATATCGCAGAGCCAACTACTTTGGAAGAGTTTGAAGCTATGTTAGTAGCCTTCAGGGATAATGCCAAAATTCTTCTTGGTGCAGACGCGGATAAGATGGTTCCATTTTCCACTAGTTTTGATGTGGGCTGGAGGACGGATCATTTGGCCGGCTCTTTCTTAGATAATAATATTACTGATTATGAGTTCTATGTAAATGGATTTGATGACAGAAGACTGCTCCAAAACGGAACGAAGGAAGGGATCAGGGTACTTAATAAGTGGTATAATGAAGGTTTGGTTTGGAAGGATTTTGCACTTTATCCTGCAGGTGACACCACGGAGGATAATATGATGAAGGCTGGTTTTGTAGGTGCTTTCATCCATAATTGGGATTATCCTTATCGTAACGGTGAGAACAGTATTCAGTACAGTCTGCAGCAGTTAGTTGGTCCGGAGGCTGGATTTATCGCAGTTGAGCCGTTCAAGAACGCTGCCGGTGTATATAAGAAGTTTCTTGCAGGTCCTATCGATCGTAAGGTCTTTTTCCCATCCACAAACGATGAGCCACTTGCTTCCTTACTGTATCTTGACTGGATTAGTACTCCTGAAAATCGTCAGTACCTTCAGATTGGTACAGAAGGTGTAACACATGAGAAGTTGGAAGACGGTTCCTTTAAAACAATTGCAGCCACAGGTGATAATATCATGAACTCCCCGAATAACATTGACTATACGATTACCTGCAACGGCTTAGATCTGGGAGATAAGGATATCACGATTAAATCGATCGGTAATGGTTATGCAAATGTAGATAAGCGTTATATTGAGAAGGCGTTCCCGATTTCAACAAATGAAGGCCGTATCGATAAAAATGTAAGAGTTGGTACTATAGCCGCTGAAGCAGGCATGGGACCGGCACTCAATACAAAACGTGATACATTGTTGGATCAGGCTGTCGTTGCTCCAACGAATAAATTTGATGAAGTTTATGACGCAGGCATTAGTGACTATCTCAGCTCTGGCGGTCAGGCAATTATCGATGAACGTAAAGCAGCATGGGCGTTAATTTATGGAGATGTAACCGATCTTCCCGAATAATATTTATAAAAAGAGGAGGCTCGTGTAACCACGAGCTCCTTCTTTTTAAAATATAATCTATAAAAAAGCCTGATACATAATATGGATTATCATGTCCGCCACAAGTTAGTTTTCTATCTTGAGTTTATCAGAAAGCAGTTTGTGCAGGGCTGAAGGCTCCATTTTGTGGTAGAGGGTGGCTATGTCAAGTTCCAATTCGTTTCTACAAAATATCACATATTTTGATGTTTTAATATTATATAATAATGATAAATATGTTAATATGCTAGTATACAAGTTGTTCTTTTGTTCAATACATTTATTAATGTTAGATATATTTAGGTATTATCATCAGACTTCTTGAAGCTGATAAGGATAACAATGTATTGCGATATAGGCTAAATATCTGCATTGTTTTATATTTATTCAATGTAATACATGACGGCGGGAAATAAGCTGTTTCAATTGGAGAAGGGGTCTTAAAGCAATCGGAGCAATTTTTACCTTTCGTTTTTTTGATATAGTAAATAACATAATCATTTATTTTGTGGAAACCCTTTCAATTTATTAGAGCTTCAAGGAGAATGATTGTATGAAAATGATTATACGCTGGTTTACAGGCAGTGATGATAGTGTGACTTTGGAACAGATTAGGCAAATACCTGGCGTAACTGGGGTAGCAACAATGCTGTCGGATATACCGGTAGGTGAGATTTGGCCTATGGACAGATTGGAAGCTTTACGCAAAGAAGTGCAGACGGCAGGACTTGAACTAGAAGTAATAGAAAGTGTTAATATCCATGAGGATATAAAAAAAGGATTGTCTGGAAGAGATAAATATATTGACAATTATATTAAGACGATGGAAAATCTATCTAAGACTGGAATAAAATGCTTATGCTACAATTTTATGCCAGTTGTGGATTGGCTAAGAAGTGATCTGGCATATCCTTTAGAGGATGGAAGCACTGCTTTAGCTTACAATCACAGTATCATTCAGAAGATGAATCCGGCTGCGATTGCTGAGGAAATGCTTGAGAACTCAGGTGGCTATTCACTTCCAGGCTGGGAGCCGGAAAGGCTTGCAGCGATGTCGGAGGATATTAAATTCTATCAAGGGATATCAACGGATCAATATTGGACAAATATAAAGTATTTTTTAGATGCAGTGATTCCATATGCAGAAGAATACGATATAAAAATGGCGATTCATCCTGAGGATCCACCATTTTCAATCTATGGTCTTCCGAGACTAATTAATAATGCAGAGAATATTCGTAAATTCCTAAGTCTGAATACCAGTCCGTACAATGGCTTGACTTTGTGTACAGGATCTTTGGGTGCAGATATGGATAATGATGTAGCAGGAATCATACGTGAATTCGCTGCACAGGGACGTATTCATTTTGCACATATTCGTAATATAAAGCATTCAGGAAAGATGGATTTTACGGAATCAGCCCATTACAGTCCATGTGGCGATCTTGATATGTATCAGGTGGTGAAAGCGTTCCAGGAAAATGGATTTAACGGATATATTCGCTCTGATCATGGACGTATGATTTGGGATGAGAAAGCAAGGCCGGGTTATGGTCTTTATGACAGGGCATTAGGAACAAATTATCTTCTGGGGCTGTGGGAGGCAATTGAGAAGAATTCAAACCGATGATGTGTTAGCCTAAATGAAAACATAAGGAGATAGTGCAATGGTTATTACAGTGAGAGAAGCAAGAGAAAATGCAAGAGAATATGCTTTGCGGCAAATACGGGAGAATATTATAACATTAAAGCTAAAGCCCGGTAGCTCAGTGAGTGAAAATGAGTTGGCAAAGGAACTGGGTATTAGCAGAACACCTGTTAGGGAAGCCCTGCAGGAACTTCAAAAAAGTAATCTGATTGAGGTGTATCCCCAGAAAGGCTGCATAATAGCACATATTGATTTTGATATCGTGGATGAAATGGTATTCTTGCGTAAAACTTTAGAAAAAGCTGTAGTAGAAGAATTATGCTCCTGTATTACCGAGGAAAACATACGGGAACTAGAAGAGATTATAAAGCTTCAGGAATTCTATATTAATAGTAAATTACCGGATAAAATTATCGAGCTGGATAATCAATTTCACCAAGCACTATTTGTTATGTGTAACAAGGAACGCATCTACCATCTGATGGAAGCAACCCAGGGACATTTTGATCGCATACGCACGTTAAGCATGTATTCCGTAAAAGATATAAAAATAGTTTCGGATCATAAAGCAATCGTAAATGCTATGAAAACCGGAGATAAAGAGTTAGCGGCAGAATTTATTGTTAAGCATCTTTCCAGGTATAAGATGGATCAGGGTGAAATTATTGACAAGTATCCGGATTACTTTGATAAATAGGATTTTTTGATCACTTTTTATGTAAGCTGAAACAAAAATCATGGAAAGGACGATGTATTTTCTTAAAATGCATCAAACAACTAGAATGAAATTGAAGGAAGCCTGGAGGAAAAGGACAGAGTGGAATAAGGATTACGTTATCCCTTCTTATAATAGAGAAGAAATAAAAGCAAACACAAAAAAGTTTCCAATATGGCTGCATTTTGGAGCAGGCAATATATTTCGAGCATTGATTGCAGCAGCCATGGATCAGCTGCTGGAGCAGGAGCTTAGCGAGCAGGGAATTATTGTATGTGAAGATTTTGATAAGGAATTAATAGAGAGGGTATACGAACCCTACGATTCTCTAAGTCTTCTGGTAACTCTGAAAGCAAACGGTAAAATAGAAAAAAGAGTAATCGGCAGCGTTGTCCAAGCGGTCACTGAGACTGACAAGTTTAAGGAATTATTTCGTATGCCATCGGTTCAGATCGTCAGTTTTACGATTACGGAGAAAGGTTATTCCGGTTCTCTGATGCGTAAAATCGCCGAACTTTGCCTGGAGAGATATCAAAGCGGAGCTTACCCGGTTGCACTTGTGAGTATGGATAACTGTGCACGCAACGGTGAGCTTTTATCAATGGAGGTTTTAAAGCATGCGAAAGCTTTGGTCGCTGAAGGCAGGACGGATCAAGGCTTTCTTGACTATCTAAATGACGAGGCTAAGATAACCTTCCCATGGTCAATGATCGATAAGATTACACCGAGACCGGATGAAGCTGTAAAGAGAATGCTGGAACGAGATGGCTTCGAAGATATTCAGCAGATCGTAACAGAGCGCAATACCTATACGGCGCCTTATGTTAATGCTGAGGAAACAGAATACCTTGTGATTGAAGATAAATTTCCGAATGGAAGACCTAGGCTTGAGGCTGCGGGTATCTTGTTTGCCGACCGGGAGACCGTTGATAAGACTGAGAAAATGAAGGTTGGAACCTGCCTCAATCCTTTACATACGGCACTAGCCATATTTGGCTGTCTTCTGGGATATAAGACAATTCATGAGGAGATAGAAGATGAGCAGCTTCATAGACTTGTCTGGGAGCTTGGATATAAAGAAGGTTTGCCGGTTGTAGCAGACCCAGGTATTATTAAACCGGAGCAATTCTTAGAGGATGTATTGAAAAAGCGTCTACCGAATCCATTTATGCCGGATTCGCCCCAAAGGATTGCAACCGATACGTCACAGAAGCTTCCGATCCGCTTCGGACATACACTTATGGCATATACCCTAAGATCTGAATTAAAGATAAGTAACCTAACTATGATACCCCTTGTATATGCCGGATGGTTAAGATATTTGTTGGGAGTAGATGATAAAGGGGATGAGTTCACCAGAAGTGATGATCCCAGACTGAAGGAATTGTCGGAATGCCTTAAAGGAATTGGGCTTGGAAAAGAGCTTAAGAATGATGCAGGATTAAGGCAGATACTCATGGATTCAAGTTTATTCGGTATCGATTTGAATCAATACGGCCTGGCAGATAAGGTGATTGGAATGTTTCAGGAAATGCTTGCCGAAAAAGGTGCGGTTCGAAAAACCTTGCAAAAATATTGTGTTTAATTGATTGAAGGCAAGGAGCATAAGGCAGGTTAGATACAAGGAGCATGATGCTGGTCAAATACAAGGAGCATTAAACTGACCGAGTGCATGGAATATTAAGTTGATCGGGTGCAAGGAATATTAAGATGACCGGGTGCAAGGAATATTAAGATGACCGGGTGCAAGGAGCATTAAGGTGACTGGATGCAAGAAGCATTTAGTTGATCGAAGGCAAGAACATTGAGCTGACCAGGTCAAAAAAGGTTGGACTGATGCTGATGTTAAAATGACAGGAAGATTATTCCAGGTGCAGTGTGAATAATGTTATAATGGAGGTTTTTATGGAGTATTCAGAGCTTTGGTTAAAATATAATAAGATATCCGATCGTAATAAATCAGAAATAGTTCTCTACTGTAATAGGGACGGAGAAATGATTGCAAATGCAGTTAATGAACTTATCATTGGCTTTTTGAAGCTGTATGGACGCAAGGTAGTATCTGTAAGCAGAGAGGTGGATTATAAGGCTGCCCCAGCAGGTGTTTCTATACAAATTGGTACCACTCTTCCTAGTGATTCCACTCTACCTATTGGTAAAGAAGGATATCATATCAATTGCTACGAAGGGAAATGCACCATTTCTGCCACTTCCGAGGCAGGAGCACTCTATGGTGTATTTGCATTTTTAAGAAATTTAGTGGTTTTACAGGTGGAAGACTATAACGAGTTGACCTATACGGAGAAAAAAGAACCATATAACCCACTGCGGATGTTAAATCATTGGGATAACATGGATGGCAGCATAGAAAGAGGATATTCCGGGAATTCCTTCTTTTTTTGCAACAATGAAATTATAGTAGACGAGCGTACTAAGGCTTATGCAAGAATGGCTGCATCGATCGGCATAAATGCCGTTGTAATTAATAATGTGAATGTGAAGGGAGCTGCGACTGCTCTATTATCCGAACTGTATTATGATAAGTTACGAAAGCTGTCCGAACTATTTATCTCTTATGGTATTAAGCTTTTTATAAGCATTAATTTTGCCGCACCTATGGAACTGGGGAGCTTCAATACGGCGGATCCCTGTGATGAAAACGTACGCGACTGGTGGTGCAAGAAAGCTGACGAGGTATGGAATAAGGTTCCGGAGATGGGAGGCTTTCTTGTAAAAGCGGATTCTGAGGGAAGACCGGGACCCTTTACCTATGGCCGCACGCAGGCGGAAGGGGCAAATATGCTGGCGGAGGCTGTTAAGCCTCACGGAGGGCTGATTATCTGGCGCTGTTTTGTATATAACTGCCAGCAGGACTGGAGAGATACCAAGACGGATCGTGCACGGGCAGGCTATGATAATTTCATGCCTCTGGATGGTGAATTCTCGGAGCAGGTAATATTGCAGATCAAGAATGGTCCGATGGATTTTCAGGTTAGGGAACCGATCTCTCCATTGTTCGGAGGACTACATAAGACCAATATGATGCTGGAGGTTCAGATTGCACAGGAGTATACCGGACAGCAGAGGCATGTATGCTACCTGATTCCCTGGTTCAAAGAAATACTTTCGTTCCAAACTCATTGCGGCAGCGATCAAGGCACAGTAGCGGAAATTGTCAGCGGCAGAACCTATGGCAACGCCCAGTGCGGAATAGTTGCAGTAGCCAATACGGGTAATGATTTTAACTGGACAGGACATGATCTGGCTGCAGCGAATCTGTATGGCTATGGAAGGCTGGCTTTTGATACGGAGCTTACCTCAGAGGAGATTGCAAAGGAATGGATTACAATGACCTTTGGCAATAAAGATAAGGTCGTGGAAAATATTCTTAAAATTCTAATGAGGTCCTGGCCTGCTTATGAGAAATATACGTCACCCTTAGGAATCGGCTGGATGGTTAAGCCAAACACCCATTACGGACCGGATGTCGACGGGTATGAATATGATAGATGGGGTACCTATCACAGGGCTGATCATAAGGGACTAGGTGTTGACCGCACAGATAGCGGAACGGGATTTTACAGGCAATATAAGGAACCTCTTGCCTCTCTATATGCCGATATAAAAACCTGCCCTGAGGAATTACTCTTATTCTTCCATCATGTTGACTATAACTATGTTCTTTCCTCGGGAAAAACTGTTTTACAGCATATCTATGATACGCATTTTGAAGGAGCGGAAGAAGCCGGGCAGTTCTTGGAATTATGGAAGGAGCTAGAGGAGCTGCTTGATGAAGAAGAATATCAGCGGACGCTGCATAGGTTTGTGAATCAGAAGACACATTCGGAGGAATGGCGTGATGTTATCAACTCTTATTTTTATAGGAAGACGGGCGTGGCTGATCAGTACGGGCGGCAATTGTATTAAGAAGATGAGAAGAAATTCATAATTTGATAACAGGATGAGAGGTTCAGAATATGGATGCAGACAGACTTATACTTTCCCCTATCTTATGTGATGGAGTGATACTACAGCGGGATGAGATTAATTATATTTACGGAAAAGAAATGGCAGCTGCCACGGTTACAGTCTTCTTTCTGGGGGTTCAGTATTGTGCAAAGACGGATGAAAATAACGAGTTCTGTGTGGAGTTACCTCCAATTGCGGCTGGTGGTCCCTATAGCCTGACGGTTAAGGGAAGCACGGAAATTACAATAAAGGATATTCTTTTTGGTGATGTCTATATTCTAAGCGGTCAGTCAAATATGGAGCTGCCGCTTCGTAGAGTGCTCGATGTATCGGCAAAAGAGATTGAAAATACCAGTGAAGCTTCCATAAGGCAATACCATATTCCGGCTACGTATAATTTTCTAGAGCCGGAAAAGTATATGTGTGCAGCTTCCTGGGAAAAGGCAGAAGGAGAGCAATTGCTGGATTTTAGTGCTGCCGGATACTTCTTTGCAAAAGAAATTAAGGAAACCTATCAGGTACCGGTAGGTCTTATTATGACAGCCGTTGGAGGATCCACGATTGAAGCATGGATGAAGCCAACGACTCTCGCTAAATTTGGAGAATATGAAAAAATAGTGGAGGATTTTAAAGATATAGACTACTTTAACACCTATATACAGGAGCAGCAGAAGCAGGCCGCTGATTGGGCTTCCAAGATTGAAGAAGAGGAGCATAAGTTTGATATCCTGGAAGATTATACGGTTTGGGATACCTGTAGGGTGCCTTCACTTGCTTCAGACTATGGAGCAGGAGATTTTCAAGGTTCCGTCTATTTATGCAGAGAAGTTTTTCTTGAGGAAGAGCAGCTTGGTGAGGATGCCTATCTTTCTATGGGAAGTATCATTGATTCGGATCGAATCTGGATTAATCAGGTGGAGATTGGAAGAACAGAGTACAGATATCCTCCCAGGAAATATAAAATAGAGAAGGGGATCTTAAGGCAGGGAAGGAACCTAATTACCGTGCGCATTGTTATTAATGAGAGAAATGGCGGAACGATAAAGGGAAAGTCCTACCTTCTGCACTACAATAATCAAGATATTCATCTGGAAGGGATATGGTATTACAGAATTGGGAAAAAAGCAGAAAGACCAATGCCAAAGGTACTTTTTCCGCCAAAGCTCCCAATCTGCTTCTATCACACAGTGGTGGTGCCTCTTTCCAGGATTACAGTAAAAGGGATTCTATGGTATCAGGGAGAGAGTAATGTTGGCACCCCTATGCAGTATGCAGAGAAATTTGTGGCTATGGTGTCAGACTGGCGTGAATTAGCTGGCCGGGAAATACCCATTCTCTATGTACAGCTGCCCAATTACCGGGAGCCACTTAATACAACAGAGGATTCGGGCTGGGCTGAGATTCGGGAGCAGCAGAGGCAGTGTTTGGCTTTGCATGAGGTTGCTATGGTAACGGCCTTAGATCTAGGTGAAGCAAATGATCTTCATCCTCAGAACAAAAAGGCGATTGGAAGCCGTTTGGCGAAAGCCGCCAGATCGTTAATCTATAAGGAACAAATAATTTATAGCGGCCCGATTCCTCAAGAGGCTTTTTTAGAGGGAGAGAAGGTAAGGATTGTCTATCAATATCTTGAAGATACAGGAAAAGAATACTGCCTGAATCATTTTGAAATGGCTGGAGCGGATGGCGCATTTTGCCAAGCCTTGGCAATTCGAAAGGGAAACTGCGTTTATCTTACCTGTGAACAGATAGCGGTTCCGAAATTCGTCAGATATGCGTGGTGTGACAACCCATCGGATATTAATTTTTGTAACGAGGCTGGTTTGCCGGCTGCTGGTTTTCGGCTGGAGCTTTAGGATGGAGCTTTAGGGTGGCTGGAATCTGAAATTATATGGAGGTAATAATATTCAGATGGTCATTTGGGATGTTTCAGCTTGTTATGAATGGAGTTGTTAAACAATAGAAGGATGCGCTCTCCGGTCGGGGGCGCAAAAGCTCGTGGAGTTATATTTCAATCATGGCTAATCACCATATTAATCTTTGCAGTACGAATTCTAAATAAATTCTAAATAAATCTGATGATTTTTTACATCTCCCAAATAATAAACGAAGAATATAGTGCTTTCAATCGTGTTATCGTAATAAATGAACGGAGTATTTGTAAGTATATTGAATATCTGCGTCAGTATTAAGCATTGTGGAAGAAAATATATTTGTAATTCCTGCATTTCTAAGTTAAAATAGGAAGGCTAAGGATAGTATTTGATATAATTATAGTGCTACAATTAGTGGGTCATAGTTTAAAGCCAATAGAAAAGCGCAAAATTAATAAGAAAGAAATAAAAATGAAATAGAAAAGCATTCGTGTAAATTTATGAAATAAATCACCTCCTGCATCCAGCGACCTTACGGTAGAATGACAGGCAGATGAGAATATAACTTAGAAGCATAGATTTTAATTGAAAGTAATATTGAAAAGGATAGTAGGATGAAATTGGAACAATTAAAGAATTGCACCTTATGTCCCCGGGAATGCCATGTAGATCGAACAAGTGGGAAAATAGGCTATTGCAAGGCAACCGATGAATTAGTGGTTGCGAGGGCGGCACTTCATATGTGGGAGGAGCCCTGTATCTCAGGAGAAGAGGGATCAGGAACGGTCTTCTTTTCCGGATGTGCCATGGGCTGTGTCTATTGCCAAAATCAGAACATTGCCGCGGGACTGGCCGGAAAGATCATAACAATAGAGCGGCTGGCGGAGATTTTTCTGGAGCTGCAGGAGAAGAAGGCGAATAATATCAATCTGGTTACGCCAAGTCATTATGTTCTTCCGATAATAGAGGCGGTTAAGCTGGCTCGTAATCAAGGGTTAACGATTCCGATGGTGTATAATTGCAGTGGATATGAGAAGGTGGAGACCTTACGTCATCTGGAAGGATACATAGATATCTATTTGCCGGATTTAAAGTATATGGCAGCAGAACCGGCAAGGCGGTATTCTAATTGCAGGGACTATTTTCAATATGCAGCTTTGGCTATTGCAGAGATGGTTCGGCAGGTACCGAAGGCTGAATTTGATTCCAGGGGTATGATGAGGAAAGGCGTTATTGTAAGGCATTTAACCTTGCCCGGATACTTAGAGGACTCAAAAAATATTATGAAGTATCTATATGAGACCTTTGGTGATCAGATCTACATTAGCATTATGAATCAGTACACGCCGCTTTCCGGTATGATAAATTACCCGGAGATCAATCGTAGGATCAGTGAAAGTGAATACGACGAATTAGTTGATTATGCTATAGAGCTTGGTGTGGAGAATGGATTCATCCAGGAGGGTGAGACTGCATCGGAGAGCTTTATACCGGAATTTAACGGAGAAGGAGTATAATAGAATGGGAGATAAGATGAAAGAGAGAAAGAAGAAAAATTATAATAGAGTAAAGCCATCCCCGTCCACAGGGAATCGAGCTTTGAAAGAGGATTATAGTAAGTTCAGAAAGCTGGACTTTGATCAGTATGAGAAATATGAAATGAGTAAGATGGAGAAAGACGCAAGGGTTGAGTCTGAGTTAACAAAGGAACCGCAAATAGGGCAAGGAAAAAAAGGGCAGCAGCGGGAAGCTGATTCGAGCAGAGGGCAAAGAAATGTGCCGGTCAAAGCACAAAGAAATGCTGATGCAAAGGTGCAAGGAAATGCTGTAGTCAAAGAGCAAAGAAATGCCTCGGACAAAGCACAAAGAAACACTTCGACAAAAGCGCAAGGAATCAGGGAGCAGAAGAATTCTGCTTTGCCAAGGGCAAAGGCAGAATTGAGCGGGAGCAGAAAGAATACTCCGAAAGCAGCGTCTGTTAAGACGAAGCGGACGGACGAGTTCAGCGATTACGAGGATTTTACCCCAGAACAAAAAAGAGCTTTGGAGCAGGAAAGAAAGGGTAAATTCGGAGATCGAAGAAGGCAAGGAGAAAAGTTAAATAAATACGATTCTGCAAGAAAAGGTGATGTAAAAAAGCAGGAGGGCAGAAAAGAGAAGACAGCATGTCCATATCTGCGAGAGTGCGGTGGATGTAATATTCTGCAAAAGAGCTATGAAGAAGAGCTAAAGGGAAAGCAGAAGATGGTGGAGGATTTAATTAAGGGCTTCTGCAAGGTTGAGCCTATTATTGGCATGAAGAATCCAAAGCACTATCGCAATAAGGTTCATGTTGTATTCGATCATGACAGGAAGGGAAATCCGATCTCAGGTGTTTACGAAGAGGGAACCCATCGGGTCATTGCGATTGATAAGTGTCTGATCCACAATCAGAAAGCAGATGAAATTATTGCATCTATCCGGGGAATGTTAAAATCCTTTAAGATAAAAACCTATGACGAGGATTCCGGTTATGGACTGCTTCGCCATGTTATGGTTCGAACAGGCTTTACCAGCGGAGAGATTATGGTAGTGCTTGTGCTTGCTTCCCCAATTATGCCTTCTAAGAATAACTTTGTCAAAGCATTAAGAAAGCTGCATCCGGAGATAACTACGGTGGTGCTTAATGTCAATGATAAGGATACAAGTATGGTGTTGGGCGAGAAGGAGCAGGTGATCTATGGGAAGGGCTATATTGAGGATTCCTTATGCGGTAAGGTATTTCGCATTTCTTCAAAATCCTTCTATCAGGTAAATCCGGTTCAGACAGAGGTACTGTATGGAAAGGCGATTGAATTTGCTGGGCTTACAGGAACAGAGACGGTTGTAGATGCTTATTGTGGTATTGGTACAATTGGTATTATTGCTGCGGAAAAGGCAAAGAAGGTTATTGGTGTTGAGCTGAATAAGGATGCTGTGAAGGATGCAGTGATTAATGCGAAGCGGAACAATGCTGGGAATATAGAGTTTTATCAGAATGATGCAAGTGACTTTATGGTGCAGATGGCGCAGCAGGGTGAGAAGGTGAATGTTGTGTTCATGGATCCGCCTAGGGCTGGAAGTACGGAGAAATTCATGGATGCTGTAGCGGTATTGCAGCCTGGTAAGGTGGTGTATGTGTCTTGTAATCCAGTGACGTTGGAGAGGGACTTAAGGTATTTTAAGAAGAAGGGGTATGTGGTAAAGAGGGCGGTGCCGG
>JAEWMZ010000183.1 GCA_023392995.1 Bacillota bacterium | reverse complement strand
ACAAAAGGCCTATGTCATCGCAGAAATAAAGGATGAAATGCTTGTAATATACGATGTATTCTCTCCTTCTTATTCTGATATCAACCAAATTATTGCAGCCTTTGGGCGAAACATTAAAACAGTAACTCTAGGCTTCACTCCTTTGGAAAAGCAAGGGTTTGAAGTGTCAGAAGTTCATGAGGAAGATACCACACTGTTTCTCATGGGGGAAGCTTTTGATTCCTTTGAGGAAAAAAAGATGATGTTTCCCTTATTAGGGCATGCTTAATGCATTCATAATATGCAATCAACATGCGGCATATGGCAGTAAACAACGGACGATCAGCTTTGTGCCGATCGTCCGTCGTTTACATTGAGATATCTATGTGCGAAAGAAATCAACTTATGATATAATAAAATATCGTTGATATTAAAATATTCATCTGTAAAGCGTTCCACGGAAAACCATTCCACTTCCCTATTTTCATCAGCGCAGATACATACCTCATCTTTTTTAACAGCAATTAATACATATGCCAACGACAAATGCAATGAGTAAGAAATAGTAGCAAAAGGTAAGGCGATAAAAAGTAATTTTAAGACAGCTACTTGGCATCGTAGGACTATAACTGCAAAATACATTTACGGAGGATAAAGAAAAAATGCTTGAAGGTTATAATGTTGATCTAACTACCCAAATGAAACAATTAGAAGATATTCTTATGTCAAGCCAAACGATTCAAGCCTGTGTAAAAAGAGCAAGCCATCTGGACATAGAGAATTATTACATAGGTGCCGGTTGTATTACACAGACTGTATGGAACTATCTTTCTAACTTACCACTGGACTATGGCATCAAGGACATTGATTTTGTCTATTATGATAATGTCAATCTGGATTATACTTCGGAAAATGAAATTATCACAAAGCTAAAGCAGCTATATTCTGATCTAAATATCGAAATCGATGTAAAAAATCAGGCACGCGTTCACCTCTGGTATGAGGAGCGCTTTGGCTATCCGATTGAACCCTATCCATCACTTGAGGCAGCAATCAATACCTGGCCTACTACAGCTACCGCGATTGGCATCCGAATGGATCATCATAACGAATTAAAGGTATATGCTCCTTTTGGTCTGAATGATTTGTTCGGCAAAATTGTCCGCGCAAATAAGGCGCAGATAACAAAGGAGATTTTCGAAGCAAAAGCATCAAAATGGCAGAGTAAATGGCCGGATCTTACGGTGATACCCTGGGCTTAGAACCGCTATTGCATCTCAGATCACTGCTTGTATATTTCTGCGCGAATGAGATCAACTTATGATATAAGTAAAGATCCTTGTTATCAAAATATTGGTCTGTAAATTGTTCCGTTAAAAACCATTCCACTCCGCTGTTTTCATCAGCGCAAATACGAAGCTCATCATTTTCATCTGCAATTAATATATAAGCAATCGATAGATGGAGATGAGCATTTACATACTTTGATTTTTTAATATGCCCGTATACCGGCAATATATCGATAGAAGCAATCCTGTCGGTGAGAGGAGTTACTTTTGATATGCCTGTCTCTTCAGTGGCTTCCTTCATTGCTACATATAATAAATCCTCGTCACCATCTGCATGACCGCCTGTCCATGCCCAGGTATTTCGGATATTATGATGCACCATCAACACTTTGTTAAGTGCTTTATTCATAATAAAGCCAGAGCTGGTTATATGAGCGATTTCATTATCTCGCAGAAGAACATTGCTGCCAAAATGCTCAATATAGTCCAGGATAACCTTCTTGTCCTGGTGCTCCTGTTCATTCTCAGGTATATAACCCTTGATTTCACTTACATAACTCATGGTATGGATTTCCTTTCTTCCTGTAATGCATATAGCTAATTCTATACTCCGACCAGAGCTTGTTCCACAAATTCTTTTGGCATAGCCGTTTTCGAAATTACTTCGTCAACGGTAAGCCCCTGTTTATACAAACGCTTTACCACGCCCTCCATAGCTTCTCCAATTGATACAAGGTGCCTATCCGGGTCATAGAACGTTATTCCCCGCTGCCCCCAGGGAGCCTCTTGCATTTCATGAATAAACTCAACCCTCTGTAACTTCAGCTTATTATAAATATCCTCCAGTTCTTCCGTTTCAAAATTCAACTCCTGGCTATTCGAGCCATATGTAATTTGATGTGAACCTTTCATTTTGTGTATTTCTTCAAAATGACTTCTTAAATGAATGGCTAAACCATTTTCAAAGGATACATTTACTCCGAAATCATATACTACTTTTTGATTTAAATTCATTTCATAAAAATCCCTGGAACGTTTCAGATCTTCCACTAGAATGATTGGACCCATAAATTTCATTTTCTTCTCTCCTTTTGTTTTTTGATAAAATATGATGCAGGCATATGCACTAGCCTCTTAAAAAAATAGGCGCATATTTTTTTATAATCGTATTTGAGGGTGATAACAAATGTTATCTGCTGTAAAATAATAGTAAAGTTAAATACACTATCAAATCATTTATATGACTATTTAAGTAATTGCGAAACTCATTAACTGAAGCTATTGTATACATAGCAGATACTGTTTCGAAGCGGAAGCTAAGCCCGAAGGAAACGCCCCCGCGTAGAAATAGTGTCTGCTGTGTATACAATTACAAAAAGTATATTGTTTCGCAATTGCCTAATATGACTATTAGCTGAAAGGATGATATTATGGAGAAAATGACCAGTTTTTTTTCAAAACGCGCAGATGTCTATGATACGCATATGCTTACTAATGTGCCAGGATGCAAAGAAGGCTATGACTTCATGTCAACACTCGTCCCGAAATCCTGCAAAACCCTTCTTGACCTCGGATGCGGAACAGGTCTTGAGCTTGATCCAATATTTCACGCCATACCGGATATCGAAGTTACCGGAATTGATCTGACTCAGGAAATGTTGATCAATTAAAGCAGAAATATACTGATAAATCAATCAAGCTAATCTGTGGCAGCTATTTTGATGTTCCGTTTGATTGCTCAACGTATGATTGTGCTATTTCCTTCCAGACCCTTCATCACTTTTCCCATGATTTAAAGACCAGTCTGTACCGTAAAATCTACCAAGCATTAACTTCGAATGGAATATATATCGAATGCGACTACATGGTTGAAAGCCAAGAAGAAGAGGATTTCTATTATGCAGAAAACCTCCGTATTCGAAAGGCTATGGGAATCTCTGATACAGCATTTTATCACTATGATACACCCTGCACAGTGGAGAATCAAATCACTATGCTAAAGAATTCTGGATTTATAGATGTAGAAAATGTATTTCGGATTGAAAATACTACTATGCTGGTAGCTCGTAAAAGCGGTGCTATCCTATAAGTACTTAGCTATTACTTTCGCACCTATGTAATTGAATTTCACATCATATTAATTTATTCAATTCTTTTAAAAGCATATCCTTCAATTCCTTCAGTTCTTCCTCTGTCGGCTTATTCACCTCATCGTACATCTTTTCCATAGGATACAGCCATACCGGCCCTCTTCCATTTACACCGTACTCACCCAAATCATTCTCTCTTCTCGGGAATAGGTGCCAGTGCATATGTGCATCTCCGTTACCTAACATTTCGTAATTCATCTTTGGTACACCGGTAGCATTTTGTACTGCTTCAGCGACGATTGCCATTTCTTCCAGAAATTTTAACTTAAATTCTCTGTCAAGCATACTAAGCTCTGACTTATGACTTTTGCATAAGAATACCGTGTACCCTTTGAAGAACTGATGATCTCCGATCACTACATATCCCGTCTCTAATTCCTTTACAAAATAATTATTTGACCCATTCTTTATCATTGAAATTCTATCGCATATTAAGCACATATCCTACCCCCATATCCCTTCCTATTCTAATCGTAATTCAAGCATTCCACTAATTATTTTTGATCCAATATCTTTGCTCCACTACCCCATCAACGGTAATCTCATTTTCAAGAATACCACCATTCCTTTGAATACTTTTTGCGGAACCGATATTGTCTTTATCACATACCATTAAGACATTATCTATTCCAATTTTCTTGCATTCCTCAAGTGCCAGACGAATCATTTCTGTTGCAATTCCTTTTCTTCGTTCCGAAGGTCTTACACCATCTCCTATATGCCCTCCATTTAAGAGTAGAGCTTCATTGAGATAATGACGGATATTAACCGCTCCAACAAAGAGGTCTCTATCCTCATCGATGCAGAAAAAGGTAGAATCAGGCACCAAGCCTTTTGACTCCTCTCTCACTTCTAAAGCTTCCATATAAGCATTGAACTCACGATAATCATTCCTTCTTATTGCATAAGGAATGATTTGTTCTCCCGTAGCATTCCATTCCTCCATCATTTCACCCAGATGTCTTTGATAGTTTGCAGTCAACTTTACTAAGCGTAGTCTCATGTTGTCACTCCTTTGCTTTTTGTTTTCTTAATCGAAGTATATTTATGGGGTTCTCTATCTTGCATTGATATTGAGTATTATGTTTATAATGAGTTCCCGCAGTTTATGTCAAATGGAGCTATCAGCAGCTTTTGAACCTCTTTCAGGTATGTCTCAAAAAACCACTTGGTTGCTTTTCCATAATTCTCTTTGTTATCAAATTCCCAAAAAGAATAGTATTTTACGCATTTTACTATCTTTGTTAATTCTCTTGGTGCTGCACCTAGCTCAACCCCATCTATCGTGTAGAAACGTTTCATATATTTGATGTCTATACATCCCTGTTGTTTCATTTGCTCCTTTGCTATTGTTTCTGCAAAGCTCTCAAATTGCTCCAATTTCTCAGGCTTTACTTGAAATAGTTTAATTTCAGAAAAAGTCTTTTGCATCATAAGCTCTCCTATCAAATGTATCTGATATTATGTTCCGAGTGTATATTTTCTGGTATACGGGCATACTTCGATACATTTACCGCACAATGTAATCTGCCGATCAAGGGTGTTAGAGGCAATTTCTCTCGCTTTCTTCCGACACGCAATGGCATCAAAAATTTCGTCCCTATCAAGCTCCGGACTCCAAGTCCGTCCGGAAATAGCCTTCCCTGGACAGGCAGAAGTACAGATCATGCAGCTTCCACATTTTGATGTCATTATTTGCTTATTACATTCCAATGGAGCATCTGTCAGCACCGATGTCAAACGAACGGCAGAGCCATAGCTTTCTGTAATAAATAATGCGCTCTTTCCAATCCACCCAAGTCCTGCATGAACTGCGACTGTTTTATGTGGCATTACAGTTCGAAATATTCCGAATTCCTTTGAGGCTGCAACTGTTTGCGGATATGCGTTGTAACCTTGCTGCTTTATGTATTCAGAACATAGAATCGCCAATTCATCCAGCTTATTGTTTAACCTATGGTATGCGTTATAATAATCCATGGTCGGAGCGCTATGAATATTCTTTATCACATCCTTTGGATGCGCGAGGATAATGGATATACCAAAGGGATAATGAGGTATGTTGTTGGGTTCGTTCAAATCCACCTTACTATATAATTTCTCAATCTCTGCAAAGCCAACCATTGATGCGCCATTTTCTAATAGTAGCTGTTTTATCTCATCTTTCATACGTCACCTCTTAGCTTATTTATGAATTTACTAGTATCCTATATTCCGAAATCTTTACAGTTTTATATTCTTTACAATTTTATATTCTTTAACGCTTCTCTATACAAGCCAGAGGACTCTTGATAATCAACCAGAACCCCTTCTTCTTTAACAAAGTTCTGATATCCGATGGTTTCACCTTTTAATCTCGGTAAGAGCTGAAAGTGTAAATGATTTCTCTTTCCATCACATATGGTACACATATATACCTTCTCTGCACCTAAAATTTCTTTATGCAATTTTATTATTGCATCTGATATTTTTAGTATATGTGTTCCCAGATCAATAGGCATTTCAGAAATATCTTCATAGTGGTGTTTCGATACTATGATTGTCTGTCCTGTTGCCCTTGGGTACTTTTCAAACTGACATCTCACCAATTCGTCTTCATAGATAACCAAACCATCATCCGGAAAGATATCCCCCGAGATAAAGTTTTGACACGAAAAACAAATACCTTTCTCCTGGTAATCTCTTATCACATTTCTTCTATGCATAAGTAAAAGTTCATCTTCTTTATCTAATCTTTTAACATACATCGTATATCCCCCCTGCTTTAACAACTTTCAATTATTGATTGCAAACAGCCAGAGCTTCCATACCCTAATTGGCAAGCTAGAGCTCTCTGTTAAAACGAATGGATGGTACTCTAACTGCAAAATGCTTAAAATTTGGTTATACTGTTATATGTTTGCTAATACTTTCTTCAACCTTCTAGAGCAAGAAAATGAGTCGGTATAGATCTAAACTCCATTAACTAATCAAAGTCTCCATAGTTATATTTATCCAATTAATTCTTTGCTTAATTTATCTTTCATTATAAGGCATGTAATTACTATTTACAAAGTTATTTTTACAGAAATCAACAAAAATACTTATATACTATTAATACTATAATAATTGTCATTCAATTCTAAAAATATAAATATAAAAACCAAGATAACTTTTACTCCCATTATCTTACACGTTGCAGGAACTTCGGAAATCTTGCAACAAGAAAGTACAGCAAATATCTTAGGCTCTTTGTTTGTAACTAAGAATGACAAGAAACCCATAGCGAATGGATGATATCCCAGCTTTATTTATTCCGGCTTAATTTGAGTTCTTAAACTGGGGAAGTTGAGTTAATAGTATAAAGCTAGAAAGAGGCATCTTAGAAGAAAACTCCCTTGTTATTTTAGAACATTTGGGGTTCACTTAAAAGATGCCTCTTTTGTTTTTAATATTTTCTCAGGCAATTTACAGAAAATAGAAAGGACGAATGCGCCTTAGAACCAGCAACTGTGCTCGAATATCAGCGCATGAGTCCTTCTGTTTTCTATTAATTACTGTCCCGCCTAGAAAAACGGGTCTTTTGACACTCCGCTCATTATAATTTTTTATTCAGAGCTAAATACTTTTCCAAATCTCTATTCCAGGAATCATACTCTGCCTGATTGCGGTGGTCGGGCAGGTTACTGTGCTCGGATAAATAGACACCCATAAAGTCGGTCACTTTTTTTGCACCATAAAAATTCAAATGATTTCCTTTGTCGCGGGTATCTTTGGACCAATTTATTCCTATTTTTTTCGTATGCAGGTTCATGTCAACATAGGGTATCTCGTTCGCCTCTGCAAATGCGGCGGCTGAATTATGCTTCTCATAAGTCCAGCACAATGGAGAGGGCGTACTGTATAGTATTAATTGAATATTATTTTCCTTGCACAACTTAGTAATCTTATTCAAGTAGAGTAAAGGCTGATCACTAATTTCCTGTTCTTTATTCGTCTTGTATACATAAGGACCGTCGACATAAGGCTTGACAGTTGTATTATAGTGAAAGCCCTTATACACTTTGGGATGCTTAGTACCCGGCTTTTTCTCTATCTCATATAAGGTATTAAAGAAATTCTTCCAATTGTCGTGATATTTATAGACAGGAAAAAGGTTCTGTGTAACTTCATCCACTGCCCCGGAAAGAGCATTGCTGTAATTAAAATCACGATAAAAGGCATTGGTTTCAAGTAACACAACCTTTGGAGACTGCTTGGTTAGTATCTGCTGTAATAAATAGTAGGTATCCTGAAGGCGCTGCCCTTGAATACCGCAATTGAATCCGGCATAGCCATATTTTTTCCATAATTCCATAGGAGAAATACTGGTACTGCATTCACTGTCACCGAGGGTCACATAATCAATGGAACCTTTCGGTGCCTTTAAGACGCCGTTTATCTTTTTGTACGGCCCTGCATATATACTGTTATAGGGTAGAAACAGGTTTGATAATACGTATAATATCAGAAACAGACCGGCAGTAAATATGATCGGTTTTAGTATCATTTTTGACTTCATAATAACCCCTTTCGTGAATATCAAATCTGCGCCACTGCGCTTCAATCCGGGCGCCGGCACAAATTTCTACAAAAAAATATTTAAAAGCCGGCATAAATTAATTTAGCTGGGATATATCCGGCGCCGTAAGCACCAAAAATAATGATAATAACAATAGCTGCATATAAAAATCCCCAGCGGACAGCGATATTCCAGCCGGCAATCCTTTCGCGGATGGCTACCCCTTTTTCATGTAATATACCAACGATTAGTATAGTGGTAAGGCCGAATAATACCACTGCGAGATCCTTAATTGACAAGCCAAGTTTTAATAAAGAACCGTCTGTGAGTGTAGACCAGTGAAATCCGGTGAAAATAGACGCGAACATTTTAAGTCCGACGCCTAACCCATTGGCTCGGAAGAACAATTCTCCTGTGAAGATAATGGGCAATATCTTTATGGTCTGCAGTGTTTTGTAGTACCATGCCATCCGGTCAATCTTTAAAGCGTCCGTAAGCTTTTGAATCATCGGCTCACATAGATTACCTATTAAAATCAGTGTAAAATAGTACATGCCAAAGAAAAGGTATTTCCAGCCGGTACCATGCCATAAACCGTTGCAGACCCATACCCCAAGCAATGCGATAGAGGAGGGGATAATTTGACCTAAGTGCCTGCCGAATTTCGCCTTTGAACTTTTACCAAGCTTCTTAACGAATTTGGTTAAGGAAATAGGATAGAAGATATAATCCTTTAACCAGGAACCAAGTGTAATGTGCCAGCGTCTCCAGAATTCAGAGGCCGTCTTGGAAAAGAAGGGCTGTCTGAAGTTCTCCGGGAGAGTGATGCCAAACATCTCCCCCGTTCCGATTGTAATATCAATGCAGCCAGAGAAATCAGCATATAGTTGGAAGGTGTAAAGTATAGCAGCCACTATCACCGTAATCCCGCTATAGTGGTCTGGACCTGGTTTGTCAAACACTGTTACTACGAGCAAATTTAACCTGTCTGCAATAAGCAGCTTTTTAAAAAGTCCCCAGAGGATTCGCTGGGTACCGAAGGTAATATTCTTATACTCCAAAGGTCTTCCTGCATACAGGTTCTCTGCTGTTTGGGAATACCGGCAGATGGGGCCTTCCATCAATCCCGGAAAAAATGCCAAATACAATGCCAGTCTTCCTAAATTATCGTCGGCTTCAATTTTCTGGTAGTAAATATCCACCAGGTAAGAGATCGCCTGTAAGGTATAAAATGAGATACCAATGGGCAGAGCAAACTGAAGGGCAGGCAAAAAAGCCGGTAAGGAAACCAGCTCTAACAACCCATTAAGATTGCCTGCAAAAAATCCGGAATACTTTAATACCAGCAGCATACCAAGCTGTATTGCAATACCAAAAAATAGAATTCCGCGGCTTTTCTTCGCATAGACTGCTTTCAGAGCTTTTCGGTCTTCGGCAGTTTGTTCTTTTACCAGTAACTCTTTTCTGGTAGAAGAAAGCCATATTCCTATGTAATGCATCGAAAGGGTAGACAGCAGCAAATACATAAGGAGCTTTCCGCTGATGGAGCAGAAGAAAATATAGCTGGCAAGTAAAAGTACCTTTGGACGGTGTTTTTCCGAGAAAAGCTGATAAATAAGTAAAACGATGGGTAAAAACAGGATCAAATAAAGAATGGAAGTATATGTCATCGGATTATTCCTCTTGTAATCTGGTAATCATGCTCCATAGAGCTTGTGCAGAGTTAAAATTAACCGGCACCAAATCAACAGGTGTAATTTCAATGCCAAAGGCATCTTCTAATTCCGGTATAAGAGACAGAATGGAGAAGGAATCTAAAAGTCCTCCGTCGATCAGTCTGGTTTCTGTTTCATAATTAAGATTCGGATTGATATCCTTTAAAATTGCAATTAACTTTTCCATACGATTAATCTCCTTTGATTAACTAATTATTTTTAACAAAGTAATTTAAGAGGTCTGTAGGATAATTTCCTCTTGCCTGTTTCAGGTTATCTTTTTCAGAATACAAAAGTACCTGCGGAAGTTCACGACTTAAAAAGAGAGATATTCCCTCCGTAACCGAATAGGCTCCGACCTTTTCAAAGATCAGTTTGTCACCTGCTGCAAGACCATGAAGGGGATATTGCTTTACCAATACATCATTTACCGTACACAGGGAGCCGCAGACCGTCCATTCCTGCTCTTCACCTTCACCCTGACTCCAGTGAAGGATGGGAGGTTTCTTCATTGCTAACATTTGACCATAATAATTTACATGGTGCATGCCGCCGTCTACAATGCAGTAATTTTGACCCTTATTCGTCTTGGTATCCACAACACTGGTAACATAGGAACCACAGGGAGCGGCAATAAATCGACCCATTTCAAGAGAAATCTTACCGCGAAAGGTCAGAGCCCTTAAAGCATCCGAGAGGGCAGAGAGCATAGCATCTGCTGCATCCTCCTCTTCTTCAAAATAGCAGATGGGAAGGCCGGGTCCATATTCTAACTTTTTAACGGTAAAACCATAGTCCTCTTTGAGTGCCTGACAGAACTTATCTAGCATAACCAGTTCCTTTTTTACCTTCTCCGGTACTTTCTTTTGAGTTCCGGAGAAAAACTGAATTCCTTCGAGGTCAATATAGGTAGCATCTGTGGACTTCTCCATGGTTTCTTTAATAATCTGACGAAGAATGGCTTCATCCATGCCAAATTGGTTCCCTGAGGTTAAGCGTAACAATACCTTTATGGTAAGTTGGTGGCTGTTCGCATAATCTTCTAATATACGCCAGTGTGATATGGATTCAACCGTGTAAATTATCTGATTTCCGTACTCTTTCAACGCATAGTGGATGTCTTTCGCATTCTTATATACACCGGACATCACGATTTTATCCATCTGAATAGCCGCCCGCTCACAAATATGAAATTCACCGGGAGAGCAAACTTCAAAGCTGTCGACGATTCCCTCCAGTTCCTTTATGAGAAAGGGATTTGCTTTCATAGCGTAACATAGCTCTACCTCTGCCCCTATTGCAGCTCTTATCTTTTTGATTTGCTCTGTCAATATGTCCGTATCAAAAAGGTAAAAAGGCGTTTTATATTGGCTGATTGCTGCTTCGAATTTTTTGTCGTTCATGTTTAACCTCTTTCCTGCGCATTTTTCCCGCTTTATGTGCGAAAGATTTATTTATCACTTCCGGTGCCCTTCATTATTCACACTACATTGCTCCAACAGCTTCTTACGGTCAATTTTGCCGTTGGCAGTAATAGGCAGTTCAGGCAAAGAGTAATAAATAGTTGGAATCATATAGACCGGCAAGGATTCCTGCATTTTCTGCTGAAGCTCTTTTCCTTCCAGACCGCCTACGTAAAATGCAGCAATTCGGTTTTTTTTCGTATCAAAGATGCAGCAGGCTCTTTGGATATCAGGGTAACTATTTATAATTAATTCAATTTCTTCCAGTTCAATCCGGTGCCCCATGTGCTTTATCTGAAAATCCTTACGTCCTGCAAAGCATAGTTCACCATCCGCATCGTAGAAGGCAAGGTCGCCGGTTCGATAAATTGTCTCGATATAATGGGTGTTCAGAGGATTTTGTACAAAAGCCTTTCTGGTCTGCTCGGCATTGTTGTAATAGCCAAGAGCCAGCGCTGTACCGGATACACAGAGTTCACCGCTTACTAAGGGAGTCGTAATTTCTTTATCCTCTTCGTCTAGCAGGAAAACCTTTTCGTTGGGGAAGGCTCTTCCGATCGGAAGGCTTTCATCCAGTTCGAATTCTCTGGTAATGCGGTAATAGGTACAGTTACAGGTAATCTCTGTAGGTCCGTAGAGATTTACATAAGAAGCTTTTGGCAGGTACTTCTGCCAGATTTTCAAATGCTTTACAGGCATTGCCTCGCCGCTGAAGAGAACCTTATTTACTGCCTCAGGGACTTTATAAGTAAATCCTTTTAACTGTGTTATCATGCAAAGAGCCGATACCGCCCAGATAAGAGTGGTCACCTTCTTCTCGCAGAGATAATCCAGAAGCTGCATGGGGATGGAGAAAAGCTTCTTCGGAATAATGACCATGGTGGCTCCCACTTTCAGTGTGGAGTATATATCTTTTACGGATACATCAAAATCAAAGGGTGCCTGATTGCCGATGATATCCGCTTTCGTTATAGAAAAGAGGGATGGAAAATACTCCATAAAATCAATTACCGAACGATGGCTAACTAAAACTCCTTTTGGAACACCGGTAGAGCCGGAGGTGAAGTTGCAGTAGAGCGGGTCAATATCCTGTGCCCTATCTCTGATCTGCTGTAAATATCCTTCATCAATGCCGTTATTCAGCAACTCGTGATAGCTAAGAACCTGTCCGGTAAATGCGGTATTAAGAAGCAGCTCTTCTGCATTGTTATGAGTAATAATGCACTCTGCCCCTGACACCTGTAATATCTGTTGAATGCGAAAGGGCGGTTGTTCGGGATTAATCAGGATGTAAAAGCAGCCGGCATATACAATTCCCATAAAGGCAGTTAAGGCTTCCACACTCTTTTCCATAAAGACTGCTACCGGTTTTCCCGGGGGTTCTTTTTTTATCAGAGAAGTTCCGATACATTTGGCATTTTCTAATAGCTCTTTGTAAGAGCATCGGCCATACATATCCTCTATCGCTGTTTTTTCTGGATATTCCTTTGCGGAATTCTCTAGATATTCTAAGACATTTCTCATATTGACCTCTTTCGTGAATATCCGATCTTGTGCTGGATATTCCTGAATTTATAGTAAAAAACAATCTTTTGTTTTTCAACTTAATATCCATATATAGGCTTTAGCGCATATTATATACCCTCTATTTGGAGGTTATCAGCGAGCACTTTTATTAATCCGTTTTACCGGAAAGGTAAGTCTAACCTCAAAGTTTGAAGGACTCTTCTTTATGACTAAGAATCCATTCATCTGTTCCACAATTTTCTGACAGGTCTTTAGTCCAATATTGGTGCTTTCTAAAAATACGTGATCCTCTCGTACCGTGTTTGCTATATTTATTGTAAGCTCGTTACCTTTTATCTGGCTGGTAATCGCAACTTCTTCGTCGGAAGCTGCATACTTTCGAATGTTAGAGAACAGGTTGTCAAACAATCGTTTTAAATACTGTATATCAGCGGTTATGGTGCAGGATTCTTCCGGAAATTCTGTCTTAACCTGAAATCCGGCATTGTTTAAATCAAATACATGTTCACTGATTAGCTGCTGAAACAGAATTGCCACATCAAAGGTACCCATCTGCATTGAGATCTTTTCCTTACCAAACACCAGGAAGTACTGAAAGAGCTTATCCGATAAATCCTTTAACTGAACAGATTTTGTCTTGCAGCTCTTGATATATTTATCAAACTGCTCTTTGGAAGAGTAGTTTCCGGAAGCTAAAATCTCCAAGTACCCGATTAATGAAGTAAGGGGCGTCCGGATGTCATGGGACATGGAAGTAATCAGCTCACTGTTTGCTTCCCAGGCGTCCTTCTCGCTTTTGTGACGTGCAATGATCGAATGTCTCATGTTATCCGCATTTATGGCAAGAAGAGAAATCTCATCATTGCCCTTATGATAGATGGGCTGCTCTATGTTACCCTTTTCTATTAAAGATACTTCTTTTGATAATTGCATAATTCTGGCTATTATATGGTGATTATAAAGTAAAATAATCAAAAACAAAAAGAAGAAAAAAACGGCAAGTGAAACATAGGTTATTATGTTAAACCATTTTTCGGATGAAGCATCCATAATTGTGGCAAGGTATGTTCCGTCACTAAAGGTGATATAATTTTCTGTCTGTCCCAGGGAAGGTGTTGCGCCTGTTGTCGTATTTATCCCATTAGCGGTTTCGGTAAGTTCATAAGAGTTAAATTTATCGTCCCAATACCCGGATTCATAGAGAATTTCGTCACCATCATAAATAAGCAGATAAACATATTGCTGGTTTTTTACCCATTTAGAGATTTTACCAATGTCTTTTATAGAGATGTGGTTACGGGTAATATAGTCTTTCAGTGAACCTTGATAATAGATTAGACGATCTGTTGTTGCTTTTTGATTCAAGTAATTTTTTTCCACTAGAAAATTCCCGATATTCTGTACCAGAAAGTACATGCCAAGGCTTAACAAAGTACCTGCTATCAATATGAATATCTGCTTATACCTTAATGAAAAAATGAATTTATGCTTCATCGATTTGGTAACCCTTTCCCCAGACTGTGCGTATGATCGTTGGGTTGTTAAAGTCCAGCTCTAATTTTTTACGGAGGTTCAATATATGCACCATAATAGTATTAGTTGAAGCAGGTAGAAAGGCTTCGTTCCAGACGCCCTCATAGATGGACTGGGCATCCTTGGCATGTCCTTTATTCTGCTGAAGGTACATTAAGACCTGGAACTCCGTATCGGTAAGATCTATCCTTTGATTCTCTCTATAAACCGAATGATTGATGGTATCAATTAATATATCCTGTAGTTGTATTTCCGTATTGTTGAAGGCTGTTTCTGACTTTCCTTTATATACAACATATCTTCGCAAAAGGGATTGAACCTTCATTAGGAGCTCTGCCTGAGAAAATGGTTTTACCAGGTAATCATCTCCGCCGTTTTCGTAGGCTGTGGCTTTGTCGCTTTCTTTGGACTTAGCGGTTAGGAATAGTACAGGGGCAGAGGAGATCCTGCGAATCTCTTCGCAGGCATCCGTACCGGATAACTCGGGCATCATAATATCTAAAATAAAAAGGTCAATACCTTGATTCCTGGAGGCAGCTTCCACGGCTTCTTTTCCGTTTACAGCTTCTGACACCAGGTATCCTTTGTTCTCTAACTGGATACGCAGAACCTCTCTGATATCAGCATCATCATCAACTACTAATATCTGATGTACAGTACTCAATCATCATCAACCTCCTCATTTTATATATTTTTTGTGATTGATTATAACATTTATTTCGGAAATAACAACTTTATATGGGGGAAATTAAGAATTATTAAGGAATAAGAAAACCCTATGTTATAAGGTTATAGAAACAATAGAATATACTGTTCGCTTATACAGAGAGTTAGGATTTCAGCAGATCACCATTCAGTCCAATATAAACAGAAGAGGGTGATATCCATGATACAAATAATGATGGTTGAATCTCTCTCTCCTGCTTCCAAAGGCGTCGAACAAGGCTTTCTGAACGAAGTGCACTTAAACTATACATAAAAGAGTTTTCCTTTAAAATGAATGCGAGGTACTCTAACTGCAAATATGCTTAAAAATTCGGTATACTGTTATATGTTTTGCTAATACTTTCATCAACCTGCTGGAGCAATAAAAAGGGTCGGTATAGAACTAAACTCCATTAACTGATTAAAATCTCCATAGTTATATTTATCTAATTCAGGGTAGTCTTCACTCTTCTCATAGTCAAGTACACCGTCTGCGATATTTTTCGTTTTAAGAGTTGTTCCTTCCAATGTTGATACATCAATATGATATACACCCATTTGCCCCTCATAGCGCACGAATTTACCAGTTCCTTCGGAGGAATAGAGGCTGGAATGACTACCACTAAGTTCCCCGCAATGAATCAGCTTACCCTCAACAATTGTAAAGACCGTATACTTATAATCCGCCTCACAGCTACCTGTCCTCAAGATGAATTCAGGTATTTCATCCTGATTCATATCGTATAAGTAGTACTGACAACCCGTAAGATAAACTCCGTATTGGTGGTCGTTCGTGTCATCATCTAATATTATTGTATTGTCAGCTATCCCCTGTAAAAGTAATATAATATAACCCTTTGTGACTTCATCAAACTGCTGAAAATATTTTATAAAGTCCTCCTTATGCTCTGCTGTCATCGTACAGCCTTCGGGTATTAGACCGGAAAGCTTATTTTCTTCAACATATGCTAGAAACTCATCATTAAGAGAGGTATCTTCCACCATGTCTGTAGGCGAGATACTTTGCTTCGCTACACTGTTGGTAGAAAGAGTAGTTTCTGACGATTCACTCTGTTTGCTTTCACAACCTGATAATGTTATGACCAATACAATTCCTAATATCAATGATAATAATTTACGTTTTTTCATTAAGATACTCCCGTTCTAATATTCTTGATTAAGTCGCAATCTCCACCGACTGTGAATTAAGTATAGTAATCGTCGTTTATTATTACTTGATATGAAGTAATTTTCATAAATTACTTTCCTTACTTCAATATTTTTCTTATAATCAAGGTTTGAATTTCCCCGAAGTTAAGCTTGCGATTTTACAATTGTTGAAATTTCTCCAAAGTAAGACTTGAACTCAATTTGATATACATATTTCACCAGCTGGTATTAGAATAACATATTATCCTCTCATACGCTATATTAACTTCCATAATACACCTTTTTAAGTATAAACCAATTTTTCGCCATTCAATAATTGCTAATGAGTTCCCTCCCGATATAAAGTCGTTCATGAAAAGTGGACTCACCATAAGTAAGTCATACACCCTGGTGAGTCCTTTTTCCGATTAGCTTCGAATAACAACCTTTTTCGCAGCCGTACAAGCCTTTAAATCTTGCTCGGTACTTCTATAAAACTCACGGAACTTTTTCGGACAGGTAATCAAAAGTTCTGGCAGCTCATCCTTCAGGGACATATGCTGCTCTGTCTTTTTCCTACGAACTTCTCCAATCAGCTCTTTTATATGCTCTCCAAATTCGATATAGATGCTTTGTGTAACATCCGTAGCCCAGGTCATTTGGTGAATTGAGGTAAGCTTTTCATACTTTTTATAAAAGTCCTGATAAATATATTCCGTAACATAGGGTGTATAGATTGCATAAAGCTTTAATATACCTAACAAGCTATGATATAAAGCATATTGACCGGAATATCTTTGCTCAAAGCCATGCTTCTCGGGTTGATAAAGTCTTTCCTTTACAATCTCAATATAGTAATCACAAAAATCCTTCCAGAATAACTGGTCAATTTCATGCCTCGCCTGGCCAATTTCGTAATCATTTAAAAGTCCTGTAGCTGCAATCGTAGTTTCATTTACTCGCTGCAGTATCCATTGATCAATGGGTAAAAGCTTGGAGGTATCATAATGTTCCGGTTTTTCATAATCACTTAATTGCAGGATTGAGAATTTCGCTGCGTTGTAAAGCTTTGTGATAAATCTTTTTGATAATTTCAGCTCCTCCTCACTAAAAAAGGTATCCGTCCCAAGTCTGCTGTTTGCTGCCCAGTACCTTATTGCATCAGCAGAATGATGTTCAATTAAATTCAATGGGGTATTGGAATCATTATTTTTCGATTTACTTATTTTTTCTCCCGGTTTTGCCAGCACAAACCCGCTAATCATAATGTTCTCCCATGGAATCTTCCCCGTATGATATAAGCTCTTTACGATCGTGTAAAACGCCCAGGTTCGAATAATTTCATGAGCCTGATTTCTCATTCCCATGGGAAGTATCTCTTTGGATCTGTCGTCTTTTTCACCATACCTGGCATTGATCAAAGGCGATACAGATGAGGTTGCCCAAGTATCCAACACTGCTTCCTCTGGAACAAATTCATTACACCCGCATTCACATGCCTTTCGTGGTTTCTCTTCTAACGGGTTAACCGGAAGTTGTTCCTCCTCCGCGAAAATCGGTTTTTTGCAGTCTTTACAATACCAAACCGGAATGGGAACTCCAAAGTACCTTTGTCTTGAAATACACCAATCCCATTTCAGATTTTCCACCCATAATTTATATCGATTTTTCATATGCTCCGGGTGCCATTT
>JAEWMZ010000384.1 GCA_023392995.1 Bacillota bacterium | reverse complement strand
GCGACACTCCTTAGTAATTTGCCTGTTGTCAGCAGTCATATCACTAAATTACGACAAAATAGTGTTAACTTTAAGGCAGTTTAGTTAAGAATTTTTTAACATATTGTTACATTCTTATTTCCACATTAAGGTATTAAGAACCCTTTTAACACAAAATTTTATTTGATTCTTAATAAATTTTATTGCTATAAATATTATTTTTCTATAGATAGTATCTTCAAAAATCAAATTCAAATCATCAAAATGTCCAGTAAATTAGTGCCTTTTAAAAAGTAAAATTTAACTACTGATAACTTATTATAACACGATAGGTTTAATTTTTCTATTTTATATTCTCCCGGTTATGTTATAATAGCTTCAAATAAAAAATAAACCGAAGGTAACTACTATGAAAAAAATACTTATGATCGGTACCGGAGGCACCATTGCTTCCAAAGCAACCGCTGGCGGTTTACATCCACAGATGAGCTTAGAAGAGATTCTAGGCTATGTCCCGAGCATTTCACAAATTTGTGAGGTTGATACATATCAGCTTTGTAATATTGACAGTACAAATATGTCCCCAGAGATATGGATTTCTATCGTCTGCCTTGTAAAAGAAAAATATGATCAGTACGACGGGTTCGTAATCTGCCATGGAACGGATACCATGGCTTATACTGCCGCTGCCCTTTCCTACATGATTCAGGATTCCCCGAAGCCAATTGCAATCACAGGAGCACAGCGTCCAATTAATATGGAGGTCACTGATTCGAAAACCAATTTGTATGACAGCTTCCTTTACGCTGCCTCCGATTCCGCCAGTGGAGTGCAGATCGTATTCAATGGAAAAGTGATTCTCGGCACGCGTGCTAGAAAAACGCACTCCAAAAGCTTTCAGGCCTTCTCCAGCATTAATTATCCCTATCTGGCCGTAATTCAGGATGGACATCTAATTCAATATATCACTCATCCTAAGAAGGAAGCTCCTATTTTTTATGATAATTTGAATCCAAAGGTATGTTTATTCAAATTGACTCCTGGTGTTGGTTCCGATATTTTAAATTACATGCTTGATAAAAATGATGCAGTCATTATTGAAAGCTATGGCGTTGGCGGTATTCCGTCTTTGGAGAAATACCATTATTTTGATGTTATTCAAGAATGGATTGTGAAGGGTAAAACCGTCGTTATGACCACTCAGGTTCCAAATGAGGGCAGTGATATGACGGTATATATGGTTGGAAATGAGTTGAAAAGTAAGGTCAATATCCTGGAAGCCTACGATATGATCTCTGAGGCAGTGGTCTGCAAATTAATGTGGATTCTTGGGCAGTCCAATGATCCGGAGGAAATACAAAGATTATTCTATACAACAATCAATAACGATATTTTATACTAGCGAACATTCGAACTTTAGGCGCGGGGTTCCGGATGTGAAATGCTCTGCATCTCACACTAATTACATTGACGCGAAAAATGGTATGTGAAACCTGTAAGTTCATTGGTTTATCACATACCATTTTTCAATACTAACCTTCTGTTGATTTCCCATTCTGCTCATACTCCATTGCTAATTAATTCATATGAGGGATGATATAATCCTGTCGGTTCATAAAAGTTTTTTCCGATATATTGAAACCCAAGTTTTATCAGGAGCTTTTCCGATGCCTCATTGCAAGGATGATGTCCTGCATATAGTTTATCCGCTTTAAAGACTGTGAAGCTGTAATCGATAACAGCCTTTGCCGCCTCCGAAGCATACCCCAAACCCCAATATCTTTTTCGCAGATGAAATCCAATTTCATAAGACTTTAATTCCGGTTTATAAGGCCGTATACCACAACAACCAATCAGTTCGTTGGTTACTAGTTCAAACATAGGCCAGTACTGTATATGAAACAGTTTATCATTATGAATTTCTGTATCCAGGCGGTGTATGATATCCTGCTGTGTAAACTTGCCATCAGCACAAATATACCTGGTAACCTCTTCTTCTCCCCATAGCTGAGCAACCAAATCCAAATCAGTTGCACTCCACATTGAGAATCCAAGCCGTTCTGTTTTCATAAAATAATCTCGCATGTTTAAAACATCCTGTTATATAAATTATCCTTGGTATGAAATTACTTTAATCATTGTTTTGTGCCTATTCTACCACTTAACCCCAGCCATGTCATTTTATTTTTCCTGATGGCACTTTTCCTCATCCCATTCATGTATTTTAGATTTGACCCTCGCGCATTATTGCTTCAAAAGTCCACCCAGGTCATTCCTCACCTGTCACTGTAAAATGCCGCCTGCAAACCATCTTCCTGTATTAATCAGGCACAAAAAAGCTCCATATCAATCATTTTAATGATTAATACGGAGCATTCCTTCATTAAGCTTATTATACAGAAAGATGATTCCTTTTTATATATAATTTCATTCTTCCCTTATTTCTTCTCAACCGGAATCCAGATTTCACAAAAGTATTCCGTAGTATCCTCTTCCGGATATAATTCAAAATCCGTATCATCCAGCATCCTGTAATCGGAGCTTGGCAAAAATTCCTTAAAAATTCTATTCCAGGTTTCTCCTATGCACTGCGCATCGTTGCCGATACATTTGAACACAGCCCACAGGGTCGGCTTTACCTCCCAAATCGAAAATCCTTCCGGAACATTACCACCATCATACTCCATCCCGATTCCGTAGTCAAATCGGTCACTCTCCTTGGAAATCGGCGCACACACTCCATAACAGTCATGCTTTCTGGTGTGCTCTTTTAATACTTTGAATACACCTGCTTCACCACAGGATTTCCAAAAGTCAGGAATCTCAG
>JAEWMZ010000380.1 GCA_023392995.1 Bacillota bacterium | reverse complement strand
TCTTCCGGGCAGGAGATAAGGTGATGCAGATCAGGAATAATTATGATAAAGAGGTTTTTAATGGAGATATCGGAAGTGTTACCGCGATTGATCTGGAGGATCGTACGTTAACAATTGACTTTGATGGCAGACAGCTGGAATACGATATAACAGAATTAGATGAAATCGTTCATGCATATGCTACCACTATCCATAAGGCTCAGGGCTCAGAATATCCGATTGTCGTAATGCCGATTCTTATGAATCATTATGTAATGCTTCAGAGGAATCTGATCTATACAGGTATCACTAGAGCGAAAAAAACACTGGTCATGGTTGGAAACAGGAAAGCGCTTGCCTATGCGGTAAATAATGTTACTGTTACGAAGCGAAATACCTTGCTAAGGGAACGACTGGCAGGCGAGTTCTCTGTACCCAGGGAAGTTCATAAAGTGATTGCTTATCCTGAAAAGAGCAACAACCAGAGCCTCCGTGTCGCAGAAGAATCAGGTTATCTTATAAAAGAAGAAACGAGTAGTTCTGAATCAACGTAAGAGTTCAGTTTTGAGTTACAAATTATAATAGTATAGAAAGATGGAGAGCGAATATGAAACCAAGATCAGAGGCAAGCATGGAACTATATCAGTTAATGCTAAGACGAGGGTACCCGGAGGAATTCTGTGATATTGTGACCAAGAATCTAAATACAGATTTTACTGCTAAGAGGATGATTGGGTATTTATCACATTATCAGCATCCGCCACTTGAAGAGATAGCCGATGAAATGCTTGCAATCCTAAGCGATAGGAATAGAATCATGCAGAAGAAGGATTTAGAGAGGATTA
Source organism: Bacillota bacterium (assembly GCA_023392995.1). Classification (GTDB taxonomy): domain Bacteria; phylum Bacillota; class Clostridia; order Lachnospirales; family Lachnospiraceae; genus Mobilitalea. The sequence continues at coordinate 4,133 of JAEWMZ010000380.1, read as the reverse complement.
ATGCATCTTGGAATAATTACTTAGAGGATATGGATAAAGCAATATCTAATTTCAGAAAAGGTGATGTATCACCAAAGATCGATTTGTCGGATTTTTAAAGGGAGAAACATATGAGCTTTAGCATACGAATGAGAATCCCTGAAATTTCCGCTCTATCAAGAGATATGGGATGAAAGTGTGGCAATCTTATCTGGAAAATAAAAGAAGTGATGCGATGAGGATGTACTGGGTTCATGGATCGAATCAAAAGGAAATAACAATAATTGGGTTGGAACCACACCCTGAGGATAAGAAAAATGGAGCTTATGATAGGGTTACATTATCTGATTTGGAATAGTCTTTTGTATAATTAAATATTAAATAGTAATATGAAAGGCCGTTTGTCAAATGACATTCGGCTCTTTTTAAACGTAAAATTTTTAAAAGTTCTTTCTAAAATCTACTGGAATATATTGTAGATACAATTGAAGTTTATGATGCAAAATGGTAGAATATTGGTAATTATGAACTGTTAAATGACATCCTGTAAGTTCGACGATACTATTCAGTGGAATTAAGTAATAGGGCTTCACCCATCTCACCCATCATTACAGGTGGAGTGGAAAGAAATCTACAAGTATTTTAATTGGTCAGCAGTTAGTATTATTAATGAAATTAATCGGAAATTTTAAATCTATTGTTTCATAAGAGCGGAGGAGAAAATTATGATGTATGAGATTATCCATTTGCCAAAAGAAAAATGGAAAGGAACAATAATTCCAATTCAGTATAAAACGGAGAAATACTATGATGTTGTAGTCAATAAAACAGAAAAAGGATTTACGATTGAGATTGAAAAGAAAGATTTTACAAAACCGGTAACTCATACAGCAGATGAATACGACTTTCCCGATCAATTGTATCAAGATCACTGGGAAAATGCTTTTGTTTGGGGAGTCCTAGATGATGATAAATTAGTTGCTGCAATTGAAACTGATCAAGAATTATGGTCCAATCGTTTAAGAATTACAGAGCTTTGGGTTGCAGACGAATATCAAAAGCAAGGAATAGGTCATGCTTTAATTGAGATAGCGAAAGAACAGGCAAGAAGAGAGCGTCGTCGAGCGATTATTTTGGAAACTCAATCTTGTAATGTTAATGCAATTGATTTCTATATGCATGAAGGCTTTAGTCTAATCGGTATGGATACTTGTTGTTATAGGAACAATGACTTGCAAAGAAAAGAAGTTAGATTAGAATTTGGATGGATGCCAGAAGTAAAGAAGAGATTAAATCGTGATGAAATAGAGATAAGATCGGAAACGGAGGATGATTGGTACAATGTAGAATTAATGACACAGCATGCATTTTGGAATAAATATCATCTTGGATGTGACGAACATTATCTTGTACATAAATTGCGCCAAGATAAAAACTATCTTCCGGAACTTAGCAAAATAGCAGTAAAGGATGGAGTTGTAATAGGATGTATTATGTATTCAAAGGCGCACATCGTTGATGGTGCAGATGTGCATGAAATTTTAACCTTTGGGCCTCTTTGTGTAGAGCCTAAATGGCAAGGCTGTGGAGTAGGTGAATTGTTATTAAGAGAAACGATGAGCTTAGCTGAAAATAAAGGGTATAAAGGCATTGTTATTTTTGGTGAACCTAATTATTATCCTCGAATCGGTTTTAAAACATGTGATAACTTTCATATTACGACGGCAGAAGGTAAGAACTTTGATTCTTTTATGGGAATTGAATTATCAGCAGAAGGTATGAAAAATATGAAAGGAAAATTCTATGAAGGGGACGTATTCGAAAAACTTCCCAAGGAAGAAGTGGAAGAGTATAATAAAAGATTTCCACTAGTTAAAAAACTAAAATTTCCGGGACAATGGGATTAACAGCGTTTAGAGATAAAATAAAACCTGTTGTGACAGGAGGAACAGCATTTTAGGCAGAAAGAGAAAGAACTCAGTTCTTCATGTGAAGCCGAACTTTAGACAAAAAATGATTAGATTCTACACTATCTATTGACGAACTGTACTATATAAAGTATGATTAAACCATGTTAAGAAGGATAATGCATATCATGGCAAAGATGGGAAGAAGACCAACAGTCGATGGCTCAGACTTTCGCAGAGCAGCTTACATTTTACAGAAAGCATGCGAATATAAGGCGCTTAAAAAAATATGCAAAATCTAACGCTTCAAGGAGTATTTCCTACTATGAAGCGTAGAGAGAACTAGTAATTTCTGACCCTTGTTATGGCATGTGCTTGAGAGTGGAGCATCCTCATAACAAGGGTTTTTTGTGAGGGGGATATAAAATAAAGCGAAAATCAACAATTGTATTTGCGGTCATTACGAGTATTTTGAGTTCTTTTATGGTTTACTATTATCTTTTTTCCATCAATGAAGTCAGTAATATCTATACAGGAAAAACAAAGGAAGTAATTATTGACCTAAAGAAGGATTTTTTGAAAGACACTATTAATAATCTGATCTCTGAGATTAATGTGGAAAGAGCGGAAAAAGAATTAGAGATGGATCGGCTTGTCATTGACGCGGAGACTATCCTTAAGTCAAAAATAAATCATCAAAATGAACAGTTTGAAGATACTGTAATCCAATATTTTAATAAGGAATCAGAATACAGTTTCTGGACAGTACTTCTTTGGAGGAAGTCGGAGAGTAAAGCAGTCTACGATAATCAAAAGCTGGCGGGTAAAACCTGGGATAGCACACTCGAAGCGGTTAAGTCGGAGCTAAGCTCCTATCGTATCATATATCATGGAAATAAAATTGCTGTTTTTGGGGTGAAGAAGGCGGATATTGATGATCTGGTAAAAGCAGATATGGGTGATAGGATACGGAATCTTGACTTTGGCGATAAATCGTATGTGTGGGTAAATGAGATTTTGAATTACCAGGGTGGCAAGAATTACGCAATTAGAAAAATCCATCCGAACCTTCCGGAAACAGAAGGGATGTATCTCTCTACTGATATGACGGATGAAAAAGGAAACCATCCTTATAAGATGGAATTGGACGGAATTAATAAGAATGGAGAGCAATTTTTTTCTTATTATTTTAAAGAACCGGGAAGTGCTGCTGTTTCCCAAAAGTTAACTTATGCAAAGCTATATAAGGACTTTAACTGGGTAATAGCCATTGGGATATATATGAACGATGTAGATGCCTATGTGGATAGTATTAATACAGAGAGTAAATCCATTGCCGCCAGACATATCCTGTTACTGGGGCTAACCTTTGTGGTCATCATGATCTCCAGTTATTCCATCATTATGCTAATCGAAAAACGGAAGCAAAGATATTTCAAGAAACAGCTGGAATCCGAAATGGATCAGGATTCTCTTACCAAAGCTGTCAGCAGACGCAGAGGAACAAAAGATTTAAGCTATGCCTATAATGAGTTTAAAAGCACGGGCTACAACTCTGGAATCATGATGTTTGACATTGATTATTTTAAAAGAATTAATGATACCTATGGTCATTCGGTAGGGGATATGGTATTGGTCGAAATTGTGAAAACCATCTATACGGTACTAAGAAATTCGGATCGTTTTATCCGCTGGGGAGGCGATGAGTTTATCATCATATTCTCTGGTCTGCAAAAGATAAATGCCCAGAGCTATGCCAAAACCATACAAGCTTTAACTTCTGCTATGAAGATTCCGGTGGAAGGGCAAGAAATAACACCGACCTTATCGATTGGGTTCACCTATTTTAATGAGACTGATTCGGATTTCAAGGAGGCTCTTAAAAGAGCCGACCAGGCAATGTATAAATCAAAAACCAATGGGCGCAATCAGTTCAGTCTGGACTTGTAAGAGATTGCGGTACATTGTTATACTAAGTAATAGGAAACCAGTAAAAGGTGACCGGTAAAGAACCCTTGTTATGGCTGCGCTCATGAAGTGAGCGTTCCCGTAACAAGGGTTTTTGAATAACCGGATTTCCTTCTTGAATTTTCTTCCCGGGAAGTCTGGTTCAACGTCTGCTACATTCTCAGATAACGCCAAAGCGTAGTGCGGCTGATTTGCAGCTGCTTTGCGGTCAGGCTTTGGTTGCCATGATTGTAGGCCACCGCTTTTTTTATAATATCTCTTGTGATCTCCTCCAGAGGC
>JAEWMZ010000325.1 GCA_023392995.1 Bacillota bacterium | reverse complement strand
GCCTCCACGAATTGTAGCTTTACGTCTCAACTGGTTTATAGATTAAACCAATAATAAGGTCTTTTTTTAAATAATTGAAATCCACATTTCTCTGCAACAGCCTGCGACTTAACATTGGATTCAACGCAATCCCATTGCACGATACACCCGAGAAGAACACAAGCATTTACAAAATTAGCAGTAAGTGCAGTAGCAATTCCTTGTTTTCTATGCTCTTCCAAAACTTCAATATCAACACTAATAAAATTTGAGAATCTTGCGGAACCTAAAATAATACCAACAATTTTATTCCCTTGTAGTGCAACATAGCATTTACTAAGTTTTAAGAAATCTTCCTGACTGTGCCATGAATTATTTAAACGTCTAAAGAGCATATCCTCATTCTCATAATTCTCTTTCTTTTTCAAAAAACTTCTATCTACTTCTAAGAATGTATACGAAGGCAAAGCGACCTTATAATTACATTTATCAGATTTCCTATATGAGTATTCTTCTTCTGAATGTAGTTCCTTATCTGAAAAAATATCCAATATCACTTTACGTAGCTCAACATCCTCTGTAGAAAATTCAAATTCAAAAATATTCTTTTTCTTTAATGAAGAACTGTTTCAAAAAATATTCTTGCCTGTTTCTTTTTGTCATTCGGAATTCTACCAACAACTCCACAGCCACCGACACAATAAGAGTACATGATATCTAATACCAGCTGTTCATCCCTAAAAGACCACGTTTCACCTTTGCATATACCAGCCAAAATACCATACATGCTAGGACTTCTATCGTCTATCACATATTGATTGCCGTCATTCATTCTACATACTCTCCACAAATTTTATTTATCAGTTGCTTTTTCTAGTTTATCTATAATAAATGTAATAGAACGCTATATTAACTACCTTTCATATTACCAAGTGTGTAATCCAATTTTACGCTATATCAAAATAAGGAATATCTTATTACATTTCGCTCTCTTAAAAATCTCATGTCGATCAATCCTACCCATTAAATCCGTCTAAAAAAATCCAAACTTCTTTTTCTTATAAAACGGCATTACGTTCTCGACAGCTTCTTTTCCAAAACTGCATGATAAGGGAACAAAATCAAGATGTTTTCCATCCAAAAAAGAGCCTCCAGCATTTGCTATGCCGCTAAATGTCTCATTTTTATCACCGGAAAAATCAATAACAATAAGATAACTTTGCTCATTATCTTTCGCCATCAACCTTAGATATGCGGCGTTAACCTTCTTGTTGGATTTTATTCAAGAAACCATTGTTCCACGAAAATGAAAGCCAATCTCCTTAATCATCTAGATTGCTTGATAAATATAACGGTGAAGTATATTACTTCCTTATATAAACTCCTGTATCCTCGATAAAATCAACATCTGAAGCTCTAACTGTTAAATATCTCACCTGACCATTCGCATCCTGAAGTGCAACGTGAAACTCATATGCATCCTTCGTTATATATATTTCATTAGAAATCCACCAAGCGCCAACGATATTTTCCTGCTCTATTATCACTCCGTCATGATAGATAACTTTGTTGACTTTTGTAGACCCTCCGCGATGATCTAATTCTATAATGACATCGGTTCCCTGCTGTTCAATATGTATAACTTTGCAATCATGAAACCCGTACTCCTTTCGGATTTTTTCCGGGAGAAGTGATTCTATACTTTGACAGTACTTTTGAAACTCTTGTTCTGTTTGGAATACCAATTCTTCCTTCTGAGTACAGAAATGTCTGATTCTTTCTTTGATATCTTTCGATACCTTATGTAAAGCTAGTACTCTGATATCTGCTACATCCTTTAGAATATCTTCCGGTAATAATGCTTCCAGCTGCATCTTCCTGCAGGTTATGTTGTCTTCAAATTGCTTTGTAAGTGCCTCCTCATCATATACCTCCGGTACAAAATTATCATACGCTTCTTGTTCCTTCTGCCGAATTTCCTCTCTGATTTTTTCTATTTCTTCCGGTGGTAGAAATTGTGAGGCATCCGTAAATTCACCTTCTTCGTTCACGATTGCCAACGAATCCCAAGCTCCGGGTTGAAAGACATCTTCCGCTGTTAGCTCAGACATTTCCTTATGTAATCGCAGGTGCTGTTTTAACATACAGGCATATAATTTTTCAAAATACTCCTCTGAAAAAGATTCCGCCGGTTTCGTCACACACATCAACAGATCAATATCTGTACCATCTCTAAGTTTAAACCATTCCTTCGTAAAGTATTTCATAGTCACTCTCCATCAAGAATATTTGGTGTTTTTTCTTTTAATCAATTTTCCATAACGCTTTTAATCGTTCCACATTAAAATCCCATTCAGCATCCGCAGGGCGACATACAGTGTTTTGATTTCCCAAAAATCCAAGTTCCTTTATTGCGCTTTTTTCATTAACTGTTTTCAACCTATTGTTCGCTACAAAGACAAAAATGTTTTGCCAATGCCTCAAGCATTTCTTCTCTTGTATCGGTTTCAAAATTAGAACGGGTATACGTGAAAAATCCCGTGTTATTCCAGTCAATTTCAATTGGTGGATGATATAACGCCCATGAATTGAAATTTTTGAGTGTTGTTTCGGGATCTTTGCATAACTTAATTTGTTCCAACATAAATTTTTTGTCCGAATCATCACGTTCAAAAAAACGTGTCGTACAAATATCAGGGGGATCACAAAGCATTATTGCCACATTGTTGTAATCTGAAATTTCACGTAATACATCAGGTGGAATATTCGTATCAACTACTACTTTCTTTCCATTTGCAGCTAATCTTAATAATTCTAGAATTTCAATTTCAATACATTCCTGAGACACATTATTTGTCCAATCCCAATGCTCTTCTGGTGTCATATTTAACCACTCTTCCCAGCCACTCATTGTATCAAAATAACATAAGCCAGGTTGTTTCCATCGTGACAGCTTCTCTCTTGGAAATGCATCATGATAATTTTCACCACAAAATATCATATCATATCGTTCAGAAAGCATCTTAACCATAGTTGATTTTCCTGCACAACTGTGTCCATTAATAAAATAAACATTTCGTAAATAATGCTTAATAATATTGTCATTAATCTGTATTTTCATAATTGTCCTCTCATAACCTCACATTTTTATTTCCTATGTAGTCTAATTAATATCAATAAAAAATTCCCATACATATTAAAAAGTTTTTTCAATCGAAGTCTTATCTGTTTAATGTAATGGGAAGTCACTGTAGCTCCCCAACTTATGATTTATATCTATTATTCATCCATTTCTAAATCATATATTTTCAAATTTCCGCTCATTCGTCTTGCGTTTATCGTACTTTCAATTGCATATTTTACATTCTTTGCATCTTCAAACGAAGCATTCCTAAATTGACAATGTTTCTGTAATAATGCATCCGATATTCCAAGATATATTATCACGTCACAGTCTAATAAAATTAATGAAAACAATGGATGTCCTGGCTTTATAACAACACGTTCCTTTACTAGTTTACTTGTAAATTTTC
>JAEWMZ010000268.1 GCA_023392995.1 Bacillota bacterium | reverse complement strand
ACCAACAGTAGCGCCAACGGCCATACCAACAGTAGCGCCAACGGCCATACCAACAGTAGCGCCAACGGCCATACCAACAGTAGCGCCAACGGCCATACCAACAGTAGCGCCAACAGCAATACCAACGGTAGAACCGACAGCAGTACCAACAGTAGAACCGACAGCGGTGCCAACAGTAGCACCGACAGCGGTGCCAACGATAGAGCCAACAGTAGTGCCAACAGCAGTACCAACAGTAGAGCCAACAGCAGTACCAACGGTAACGCCAACAACAGTACCAACGGTAACGCCAACAGTAGCACCGACAGCAGTACCAACGGCAACCCCAACCCCGGTTATACTGGTGGCTGTTGCGGATAATGTGGAAACAGATGAACATGTACCTATTACTATTGATGTATTAGAGAATGATACCTATTTTGGAGATCCGGTTGTTAAGGTTATTTACACACCCCAAAATGGTAAGACAGTAGTCAAGGATTCAAAAATCATCTATACACCAGGAGAAAACTTCTATGGACAGGATACGTTTAGCTATTATCTGCGTGTCGGAACATCAGAGAGCAAACTTGCAAAGGTGACGATAGAGGTTAAGCGCTCTCTGGATCATCCGGATTTACAGATGGATGATATAATAATGTTTGAAGATGAAACATTTACCTTCAAGCCTTTGCAAAATGATACAATTAATAATTGGAAAGAATATACATATGAATTTCGCAAGGATCCGAGCTCCGGGAATATTGAGCTAAAATCTGAATGGAACGAGAATACCGGAGAATTAACCTTAAAGCCCGTGTCTTCTAAATATACCCAAACTGGTAAATCAAAAATATTATATACCGTTAAAGGTAAAGGCTATACAAGTAAAAGTGAAATTAATATTACCATTATTCCAAGAAAAGAAACGATAAAAATTGATTATAAAGAAACCGTAACTTATACAATAAAAAGAGCTGGATATTATGATGTTTTCCTGAAGTATGGTCCACTGGGCGGATTAAAATTTTATATTAAAACCATAGAAGGTTACAATGTGGCATCGAAAGAGTATCAGGGCGGTGTAGAGATCAGGAATTTGAAACTAGCCGCTAAGACCTATAAGTTTAACTTTGATGCTGACTATATCTATAGTGGAACAATTGAAATTGTTGCAAAATAATTGCTGGGAGGCTGCTTGTTAACATGATAGAAGCAAGAAAATAAGCACCGGCTGAATGCAAGAGCAGATACAACGAGCGGTTACCAAAGCGTATGGCTCGTTTTGTATCTGCTCTTAGTTATATTTTCACTCCCAATACCGAACAAGAGAACCTTAATTATATGTAAAAGTTAGTAAAATAAATGTACAATCAAATCACACCAGCGAAAGATAATATTTTCAAAGCTTTTGCTTACAATGAATAGCGAGAACTAAAGTAAAAAAGCTCTGAAACGGCTACGCAATACTGTTTCAGAGCTTTTTTAAATAGAAGAGTGCTTCCCCTAAAACGTTCCCCCATTCGTCATAAGGTAGCGGCTCCAGTATGAAAGAGCGATGGAAACCAAGCGGTTCAGAGTGGGATTCACTTCTTATTAAATTAATGCAGCAGAATTAATGTGTTTAACAGGAAACCATAACTCAATATAGCCGTGTTCGCTGTCCCCGCCATAAATCTCAAAATTCGCACCGGCAACTTTTTCAAAATTCGCAGTAGGCAGCCACTCAGAATAGAATCTTTTTTGCAGATTTCGTAAAATTTCGTTAAAATCCTCATCCCACTTAAATTTTTCAGATGGAAAGATAGCATATGTTTGTGAAGGTATATGCTGGATTTTATAGCCATCTGTGTTTGAACTGTCCGAAACAAAGGAAAACAACATATAAGGGAACGTATTTCCTTCCGTTTTTCGGTAATTCTCAACACCATGGATTTTGCATAAATCTTGTGAAACGAAGTTGGGCAGATTGCCGGATACGTCGAATAGTCGTTCGTAATCACCGTTCTGATGAGATTGCTGCCAGAGCTTGGCAGGGGTCATATAACCATCTTCGCCTGATAAAGATGCAACTGTCTCAATTCCAAAGATATCAAATGCCTCTTTTGTTTCAATTCTGTAATTCATTTCTTTCTCTCCTTTAATTGAAATTTGAAAGGAGATCTTTGGATATGCTTTCAATTCTACGCCTGATTGCTTCGCTTCATTCGGTGTTATACCATGAATATTTACAAACGCCCTGGAAAAAGAAACTGGCGAGTCATATCCATATTTCAAGGCTACATCAATTACTTTAGCATTCGAATTTTGTAATTCAATTGCCGCCTGGGTTAAACGTCTTCGGCGTATGTATTCAGCTAACGATACATCTGTAATAAAAGAAAACATACGCTGAAAGTTATAGGATGAGCAGCAAGCTTTTTGGGCAAGTATTGTAAAATCAATGTCCTCAGTTAGATTGCTTTCAATATAGTCAAGAGCCGCATTCATCTTCATTAACAAATCCATATTATCCCCTCCTTTCCACTAAAGTATATAGTATTGAATTTATGAATTAGCAACTATTTATGCACAGTTTGGGTTTTGCCATTGCGTAAGTCAATCCCTTTCTTCTATGGGGCTCTTCTGTTTCGATATCTATTGCTATCACATTCTTATAACATGCAGTTCCAACCATAACAGCAACAATTCTATTATTTATAATGCATAATAATCGTATTGTTTTATTTATTGTATATCTGGTAAACCTTATTGATGCGCTGCACTTAAACAAAAGGGATGACCTTCCGGGTCAAACATCACGGATGAATCTTCATAAAACTGTATTTCAGATTTTTTAGCACCACATTGTAAAGCATGGTAAACTGATTCATCTAAGTTTTTTACTTTAAAATCAATATGTGCCATTTGCTGTTGTTCCCCAACCTTCCAAGGCCATACGGGTGGAATATACTCATCTACCTCTTGAAATGCCAATATCCAGCCTTGCGGGGAACGCAATCCGGCCCAGCCTCCACCTGGTAGGATTTTTTCCCAGCCAAGAAGGTTGGCATAAAAATCCGCTAACTCATTTGCATTTTTACAGTCATAAGCAAATCCTGCTATTGTTTCAATCATGATTAAAGCACCTCTTATTTATATAATCTGTAATATGAATTTCTTCTAATCTTTTTTGATTACATAATAATATAATAGCATATCAAATGAAATAAATATACTAAATTTACCAAAATATCAAGTTGGGCTGATTGGGTAAGAATAGTTTGAAACAATGAAATCCTCCCTCTCCAGATTTGGTAATATGTTCTTCAAGCCAACGAATTTGGAAAGAATTGTTCCTATATGGACAAGGTATTATAGTAGTTCACATACATAAAATTGATGTTGAACACATTATTTTCAAGTAACAAAAAACCGCTAACCCTTAATTTGCAAGGAGTAGCGATGCTTTTCAATGAAGCACGAGAGGGATTCGAATTCGAATCCCTCGAAAAACATTGTAGAAAGAGTCTTTCCAGCACATCCATTTTTAATGTTATCATGAGGGTACTCAAAATTTCATTATTGACTTTTCTATTTATATGGAGTACTTTTCCGCTTGAGTTTATCACTATTATTTTCTTCGTTCTCAGCTCCATTTATTTCTCTCATTATTGCTTTTCTATCATCCATGCACTTTAACATTTTTCTTACTTCGTTACCTGCAACAGGTCCCGATAATAATGTCGTGCAAATAGAAAGCATAATAAAAAATTGCTTTAGGCGTCTATATATTCTATTTTTCATTTTTACTCCTTTTTTACATAACAAAAGAAAGACACCTTTAAATGTCTTTTCATATCACGATACAAAAAGGGATTTAATCATTTAAACGGATTTTTTGCGCTATCAAAGACCTTTTATAGATTTTAGAAAAATAGTCATACTTATAGAAATAGTACTCACAGATTTGAAAAAAAAGTATAATTGTACTAAATGTACCAACCGCATAAAAAAGTAACTCAGATATATTTCTTGCATTAATACGATTAAGTATATTACTGATTATTTTATTCAGTAAAGAATTATTGCCTCCGTCACTAGAATAATTATATTCATTATTTACAGATGCTAGCTGTGCCTCTTGCATCTCTTGAACAGATTGAACTCCATAAATAGTCAGATAAAATGATATACTAATTACGCAAAGGAACAGTAATAAATATATGGTAAGTTTATATACTAATTTGTTTTCTATTTTCATTACTGTCCTCCTTACCATTGATAGGGTAATTGTAATGCAAAATTTTTACCATCATCAGACGTAAAAATTCCTTCAATACCATGTACTTTAAATGCCTCTTTGCTTTCAATTATGCAAGGTTATAACATAGAATAATCTGCGGTTTGACTCTGATAATAATCATTTAAATCTGGGTGTCATATTACCTATAAATTCCGATAATGCATAGGTAACTAACTTTCGGTTTTTCAACTATTTCACCAATTATAACATTCTATTTTGAGACTCACAACATACTCAATAACGGTTATACAGGACATTTTACTCTTTAATTTTCAGTATGAACGGTTATTGGATTTTTCTATACATCGCATTACAAAAATGAATCAAAATCATCTTGATTTGCCATTCTAAAACCATGCTTCGTAATAAAACCAGTTCTTCATAATTCTTATCGTTCGACCACCATTATCTGTACCATCCGACCATTCCCACTCATCATCAGATATAGCAGAAAGTCTGCAATTCAAATTTTGATATGCTGTCGGGATGTCATCTGGCGAATAATAAAAGCCATAATATGTACTAGCTGGAACAATTCCCACTCCACCATAATAAAACTGTACAATATCATTGTTACCTCTAAAAACCGACTCTACTTCTACACCTTTATAAGTCTTAATTGCCGTATCAGAATTTAAATATGCTTCTGCAATGGTCACTAATTCTTCACTATTTTGATTTATAAAGTTTTTTATTCGGCGTTCAGGATTTGTAATATACTTTACAGCGTAAATTGCCAAGATTATCAGTACGGCTGTAATTATAATCTTATTCCATTTCTTCATAACAGCATAGACTCCATTTTTATAGAATGCTAAATTCAAATTTGTCACTGTATAACAAAATCTTTCATTCTCACTTACTACCTATTGTAAATTAACCGATAAAATTATAGTAGCATTAATGAGAGTAAAAATCTAGTAAAAGTGTACGCTTTATTAAAATGTGTTCGGCAGGAATGCAACTTGATAAGATTCGGGATATGCTTGGACAGGTCGATGAAAAGACTACCCTTAGCTATATTTACAATCCAAACACGGAACAAGAGAACCTAAATATCATGAATGAAGCTATGAAAAAGGGCAACAAAAAGAACATAAAATAGAAATGCATATACGGTTGCACATATCAGCGCAACAAAAAATCCCTTGATAATCAAGGGATTTCGTAAGCGCGAGACGGGATTCGAACCCGCGACCCTCGCCTTGGCAAGGCGATACTCCACCACTGAGCCACTCGCGCATATTATGTTGTGCTTTTTGTTTTTATATTTCGTAAGCACATGACATAATATACTATAGTTTGAAGAGTTTGTCAACCACTTTGCAAAAAGTTTTTTGACTTTTATTTAAAATTTATATTGTATACATAATTTACGCAATTGAAATGGTACATACATAATCGTTATTCTGAAGCGGTTTGCTTTTCAAAGCATCCGATTTGGATAAGGAGATATCCACCCAAAGTTCCTCGGCAGCCAGTAGAAGATTAGCCAGCATGATACCCATATCGATTGTCTTATTGTAATCCAGAACCTTTGCAATAAATAAATTCTTCTTCGCAAAGACATGAATGCGGTTTTTATAAACTACAAAACGCCAGGGCTGGCTGTTATAAACACTTGGGGCTAGGCGGGCAGCATTTAATACCTGCCTGATATCAGGAGTTACCTGCTCTTTATAGACCACAACCTCATCCTCAGAAAGGCGCTTTGCTTCTTTGCAATCCCGGAAGATAGCCGAAGAGGTTTTTCCGAAGGCAAGAGCGACAACAAAATTATACTTCATAGCAGCTTTCAAATGCTTTCCCGGACTAAGGATAGAAAAGCAGGAACCAATTCCTTTGGAAGCCAGGTAAAGATTCAGCTGCTGCATCAAGTATCCGGCGTTTAGCAGATAATCCTCTTTTTCCTCCGAGGATATACAGATATAGTAAGGAGCTTTTACGTTGAAAGGACTATAAAAGCCCTGCTTCTCCTCGATATTGCTTACCAGCTTAAATTCAACAGCTATGCCTTCTGTTAACATAGGAAGGTCGTTAGCGTATTCTAATATATCGGAGATAAGTTCCCATTCGAGCTTTTCGTGTTTAAAATGACGAATGGAGCGCTTTGAAAATATGGCTTCAAAAGTGTTCATTTCATAACCTTCTTCCTTGTCGGTTTCATGCATCGTTGCATTCTATATTCGGATTGATATAGCTTATTATATAGTTTATTCTATAGAAAAAATCCCATAAAATCAATGGGACTAAGCCTCTAATTGTATGTTGTAATGCCCTATGCAATGTATTATAACATTACTATTATTCCAAGGTAAATGATTTTTTACAAATAAAATTTCACAGCTTTTTAAAAAAATTGTAAGATTTTTTATACATATTTGTAAAGAATGAGTCTGGTGCTATAAGTAGATTTATGTAAGGATATGAATATAGAGATACATATATTCATTGGGGCAGTAAAAAGGGGACTTTTGGCTCTTAACACAGGAAGAATAGATTGTGCCTGTGCCTTTTTCTGGAAAAGGTTGAAATCACACTTTAATATAGGTTACAATAGATTTTTGAGAGCAAAGGAGTATTCTAATGTCATATAATTATGAAGCTATGATACCGTTTTTATTAAACTGGTTCGATTATAACGCACGCATCTTAGCCTGGAGAGAGAACCCCCAACCATATTATGTGTGGATATCAGAGATTATGCTACAACAAACCCGGGTTGAAGCTGTAAAAGGATATTTTGATCGATTTACCTGCTCACTTCCGGATGTGAAGGCATTAGCAGAAGCTGATGAGGAAAAACTCCTCAAGCTCTGGGAAGGGCTGGGCTACTATAATCGGGTTCGTAACCTCCAAAAAGCTGCGATAAAGATTATGGAAGAGTTTGAAGGGGAGATTCCCGGGGATTATGAGCAGCTGCTGAAGCTGCCCGGAATAGGTACCTACACGGCAGGAGCGATCGCATCCATTGCGTTTCAGATTCCAGTCCCTGTGGTGGATGGAAATGTACTTCGGGTTACCAAAAGGATTTCCGGCAGCTTTGATGATGTAACAAAAGAAGCAGTAAAAAAAGAACTATGGCAGGATCTGAATAGGATTATGCCTGTTGACCGCCCGGGGGATTTTAATCAGTCCTTGATGGAGCTGGGAGCAACGGTCTGTCTGCCGAACGGGAAGCCCCTTTGTGACAATTGCCCGGTTATGCATTTGTGCAAGGCTTTTCGAGAAGATACAATAATGCAGATACCTGTGAAGCCCCAGAAAAAAGAACGAAGAATTGAAGAGCGTACCATATTCCTAATCGAGTATCAGGACAGGTTCACATTACATAAGCGCCTTAAGAAGGGGTTGCTGTCGGGACTGTGGGAGCTTCCGGGTGTTGATGGCAAATTAAAGCCGGGGGAGACCACGGATTGGCTGAAGGATATGGGAATTGAATTAGCAGAAATAGCCCCTTTAGGAGAAGCAAAGCATATCTTTTCTCATGTGGAATGGCATATGATCGGCTATCGTGTAAGAGTGAATAAAGTAGATTTAATGCAGTTGGAGAAAAAGGAATTTATTCTGGCTGAAAAAGAGGAGATTGATGGGAAATACAGTATTCCCAGTGCGTTTTCTGCTTATATGAAGCAAATTTAGAGAATGTGATCTGATATGACCAAGCTTTAGATGAATTTACAAATGAGCAAGTATACTATTAATTATCCTTGCCCTAATAAGCCGAAAATTGACTGTTGAGAGGGTATCTGTATTCGGAAGAATTCAGAAGAATCGACCTGGGGTGAAATATCGGTTAGTGGGGAGGAATACTTTGCTCCTATCATAGGATATAATTAATACACCTTGAAAGAGTTGATTAGAACTCTCAAGGTGTATTTTAGTGCTTTTTTATCATACGATCAAAAAGTCTTCGTATCATATGAAATCGGTGCAGATTCAACCTGAAAAAGCTGATTTCGCAGTAAAAAAGCTTCTGGAAGGCCAATCTTTTGATGTTTTTACAAATTATTAGTTGTATTATAGGGCAAATGTGCTATGATAATAGAGTGAAATGCAGAGCAATTCACGTCCTGCATTTTATATTTTAAGTGCATTAATTGTTTGGAGCGTGTAATCAAAATGAAAAAAAGCATATATCTATTCCTACTAATGATGGTTTTATTATTAACCGGCTGTAATAAGAAGCAAGAAGAAATGACTAGCTTTATACCAACGCAGGCACCAACAGAGGCTGGAGCCGTCGTGGATGGAGAGGAAGCACAGTCGGAGCAGGCAGAGGTCACAGAAGCAGCGGCCACATCTGGCGAAGTTCATGTGGGACAAACAACACCAATGTATGTTAAGATGGATAAATATGGTGGAACACTGAATGTGCGGTCAACTCCTTCTACGGAAGGGGAAGCAGTTGGATTCCTGGTACATGGAGAGAAGATTGGAGTAGCCGATATTACAGATGGTTGGGCAAGCTTCGTGTATAATGGTGCTCTTTGTTATGTTAACGCTGATTATTTGGTAAAGGAGAAGCCGGAATACTTAGACCCCCCTACACCGACACCAACACCTAAGGTGACACCAACAGGAGCAGCGCCGACAAAGTCAGCACAGAAGCCTGAGATTTAAGAGCTTAGCTGAGGCTTGGCTACAAATTCAAGGAATTTATTTAATGAATCAGAGAGGAAGGCAGTTTTCGAATAGGAGAAGCCGACCTCTCTTTTATTAACGGGTGCAGGCAGAGGAATCTCGATCAAGGTACCTGCGCGAAGCTCCTCCTCGACAAAACCTTTGATAACACAGGCAACGCCCAAGCTGGTTTTTGCAAATTCAATCAGTAAATCCATGGTGCTGATTTCGAGAATCTGCTTTGGCTCAATGGAATTTTCACGGAAATAGTCATCAATATATTTTCGGGAAACATTTTCTTCGTCTAAGAGCATAATATTAGCGACGGAAAAAATGTTGGATATGTTTTCTCGCAGCAATAGATTATCAATATAAGAAGGAGTTGCAACGAAGATATCCTCAATTTCTCCCAGGGAGATAAAGTGAAAGGCATCCTCAGAAGAAGGCTTTGCCACTAAACCGATATCCAGTGTATTGTTTTCTAGATTCTTCATCGTATGGACAGAGGATTGGTTTTCAATGGTTATCTTGATATGAGGATTCTTTCTAACGAACTGATCCAGATAGGGTAACAAAAGATATTTACATAGGGTAGTGCTGGCGCCGATCCGAAGGTGCCCGATTCCAAGCTCATGGATTTGCTTTAAATCCTCTTCGGCCCGGCGTAAGGTATCAAAGGCTAAACGGGTGTGCTCGTAAAGCAGGCTGCCTTCTTCTGTCAGCCTTACACCTCGGGAGTTGCGGATGAATAAGGTGGTCTGCAGATTATCCTCTAGATTCTGTATCGCCTTACTGACAGCGGGCTGGCTGATATAGAGCTGCTTTGCGGCATGGGAGATATTACCTGCTTCAGCAACAATGTTAAAAATATGATACAAGGATAAATTATCTTCCATTTGTTACCCTCCTTAATATATAACACTAAGTTATATTAAACATTATTAATATGTATTATTATTATATCAAAGGATATGTTAGAATAGCAACAGAAAAAAGTTTCAATTTTTATGAAACAAAATAAAAGAAATAAATAGAACAATAAAGGAGGATTTGGGTTCATGAATTATAATATTGCAGTGATTCCCGGTGATGGAATCGGACCCGAAATTGTTACGGAAGCAAAGAAAATATTAGATACCGTTGGGGGAAAATACGGGCATGAATTTCACTATACCCAGGTGCTTATGGGAGGGATATCCATTGATACCTATGGGGAGCCTTTAACAGAAGAGGCACTTGAGACGGCCAAGAAAAGTGATTCCGTGCTTCTTGGTGCGGTAGGCGGTAATGTGGGACAGTCCAGCTGGTATAAGCTGCCGCCTCATTTAAGGCCGGAGGCAGGACTCCTTGCTATTCGAAAAGGACTGAACCTATATGCCAATATTCGTCCGGCAATCCTTTTTGAGGAATTAAAGGCGGCCTGTCCTTTAAAGGATGAGATTATTGGAGACGGCTTTGATTTTGTGGTAATGAGAGAGCTGACCGGAGGCTTATACTTTGGTGAACGTAATACTGTAATAGAAGATGGAGTTAAGAAGGCTACGGATACTCTTGTTTATGATGAGAATGAAATTCGTCGAATTGCAAAATGGGCCTTTGAGATAGCAATGAAGAGAAATAAAAAAGTTTGCAGTGTAGATAAGGCAAATGTACTGGATTCCTCCAGACTATGGCGGGAGATTACGAAGGAAGTTGGTAAGGATTATCCGGAAGTGGAGTTGACCGATATGCTGGTGGATAATTGCGCCATGCAGCTGGTAAAGAATCCGAGACAGTTCGATGTTATCCTGACGGAGAATATGTTCGGTGACATTCTGTCCGATGAAGCCAGTGAGATAACCGGTTCCATCGGTATGTTATCCTCTGCCAGCCTTGGAGATACAAAGCTTGGTCTTTATGAACCCAGCCATGGTTCAGCACCGGATATTGCTGGACAGAACAAAGCGAATCCCATTGCGACGATTCTTTCAGCTGCCATGATGCTTCGGTATTCTTTTGATTTGAATAAAGAAGCAGACGCTGTGGAGGAGGCTGTGAAGACAGTACTAAAAAATGGTTATCGAACGATAGATATTATGTCAGAGGGCATGACTTTGGTCGGAACGAAGGAGATGGGGGATCTTATCGCCCGGGAAATTTAATCTAGAATAGGAGGAGTTACGTATGGGAATGACAATGACCCAGAAGATATTGGCAGCACATGCCGGACTTGATAAAGTAGTTGCAGGTCAGTTAATTGAAGCAAACTTAGACCTGGTGTTAGGTAACGATGTTACGGCTCCAGTTGCAATTCACGAAATGGAAAAGATGAAGCTGAAGAAGGTTTTTGATAAGGATAAAATTGCTTTGGTACCGGATCACTTCACTCCAAATAAGGATATAAAATCTGCTGAACATTGCAAATGTGTCCGTGAGTTTGCTATGGATCAGGATATTACCAATTACTTTGAGATAGGAGAAATGGGGATTGAACACGCCTTATTACCGGAGAAAGGTCTTGTGGTAGCTGGAGATGTGGTAATCGGTGCCGATTCCCATACCTGCACCTATGGTGCATTAGGGGCATTTTCAACAGGCGTTGGAAGTACAGATATGGCAGCGGGTATGGCAACTGGTAAGGCTTGGTTTAAGGTGCCCTCAGCGCTCAAATTCGTGTTAACCGGAAAACCTGCGCCCTGGGTAAGCGGCAAGGACGTGATTCTTCACATTATTGGTATGATTGGTGTGGATGGAGCACTTTATCAATCAATGGAATTCGTGGGCGATGGGATCAAAAATCTTACGATGGATGACCGGTTTTCCATGGCAAATATGGCGATCGAAGCCGGTGCGAAGAACGGTATTTTCCCAGTGGATGACTTGGCAATTGATTACATGAAAGAGCATTCCACCAAGGAATATAAGATATATGAAGCTGATGCTGATGCAGAGTATGAAAAGGTATATGAAATTGATCTATCTTCCCTGAAGCCAACGGTAGCGTTCCCTCACCTTCCGGAGAATACACGCACCATTGATCAGGTTGGGGATATTAAGATTGACCAGGTGGTGATTGGTTCCTGTACCAATGGACGAATTGATGACCTTCGAATTGCAGCAAAGGTTCTGGAGGGCAGAAAGGTTGCAAAGGGAGTTCGTGTTATTATTTTCCCGGCGACTCAAAATATTTATTTACAAGCAATGGAGGAAGGCTTACTGGCAACCTTTATTAAAGCCGGAGCTGTGGTGAGTACTCCAACCTGCGGACCCTGTCTTGGCGGACATATGGGAATTCTGGCAGCCGGAGAACGGGCAGTCGCAACGACCAACCGTAACTTCGTAGGACGTATGGGTCATGTGGAATCTGAGGTATATTTGGCAAGTCCGGCGGTGGCAGCAGCAAGTGCGGTAACTGGTAAGATATCAGAGCCAGGGGAACTTGGACTATAGTGCGAAATGCAGAGCATTTTCATATCCGGCATAGATCGGCCTAAAGGTCGAAAGTCCGTTAGTGTGAAATGCAGAGTATTTCACATCCGGCATAGATCGGCCTAAAGGTCGAATGTCTGTTAGTGTGAAATGCAGAGTATTTTATATCTGGCACTGAGCGGCTTAAAGGTCGAATGTCCGTTAGTGTAAAATGCAGAGTATTTCACATCCAGCATAGATCGGCCTAAAAGTCGAATGTCTGATAGTGTGATCAAGCACGGATTGGTTTTAAAATAATAATATAGCTGTCTCAGGCAGCAGAAACGGAGATAGAATGAAAGCTTTCGGTACAGTACACAAATATGGCGATAATGTAGATACAGATGTAATTATTCCGGCTCGTTATTTGAATTCCTCTGATCCTAAAGAGCTGGCGGCAAAATGTATGGTTGACATAGATAAGGAATTTGTAGGTCGTGTGAAGCCAGGGGATATTATGGTGGCTAATAAGAATTTTGGCTGCGGCTCTTCCAGAGAGCATGCTCCCATTGCCATTAAGGCATCCGGTATTAGCTGTGTGATCGCGGAGACCTTTGCGAGAATTTTTTATCGGAATGCAATTAATATTGGATTACCCATCATTGAATGCCCGGAGGCGGCAAAGGAAATTGAAGCGGGTGATCAGGTGGAAATTGATTTTGATAATGGTATTATTTACGATAGAACCAAGGGAACCCAGTATCAGGGTCAGGCATTTCCCGAATTCATGCAAAAGATCATTAAAGCAGAAGGTCTGATTAACTATATTAACAATCAATAGATAGAAAGATAATTCAATATAGAGCAGAAATGCATTGAACTGCATTACAAAGCTTTGGAAGAAAAATTTTGACATACTAGTCTGGATTTTTCTTCCAAAGCTTTTTTATTGAAATAATATAATAAAGGCAGCTTGCTAAACTTGAAAATAATACAGACCAGTCTGCTAAACTTGTCTGGGAGCAGGTCTCTCGTTGTTTTTTAAGCGCTTTCGGTACTCACTTGGAGTACAGCCAATGCATTTTTTGAAGGTCTTCGTGTAATAATTAAAATCCAGTATGCCAACATAGGAGGCAATTTCTTGGATTTGGATATTTGTTGTGGTAAGTAGATGCAGTGATTCATGGATCCTTAGATTAATGATATAGTCTGTTATCGTGGTGTTCATCTCTTTCTTAAAGGTCTTAGATAAATAGGGCGGGCTGATATGAAAGTAATCGGCTAGCACGGAGAGGGTAAGCTGCTGGCTTAGATTAAAGTCAATATAGTTTAAAACATTACGTACAAGCTCAGAATATTGGCTACGAGCTTTGTTTTGAACCAGTAAGCAATATTCCCGGACCATTCTTTCGTGTATTTTATCCAGCTGACTGATCGAGTCAGTCTGATTAATTAATTTTACAAATTTACCGGAAAGCTCATGTAAGAAGATCGGATGAACACTGCTTCTGCCGGCACCGAAACGTAACAATGTGTTTGTTGAAAAGAGAGCCGCTTTTTTATCATACATGGCATTGTTAATTCTAGGTTCATAAAGCATGCTCAGAAAGTGTCTGGTAATGGAAAGGGCTTCTGCGGTATTACCCTTGGAAATGGCTTGAAGAAGGGGCTCTTCCAATCGATAGCGATTCTCCGTAGCCTGTGCATTCAGCAAATAATTATCGACTGGAGTGTAAATAATATCTTCGTCCTTCGTTAGCTCACTTTCATATTTTGAAGTTGAAAAGGATACCCCTGGTCGGATGTAGCTTACAATATTAACCAGTATGGATACCAGCTTAATGTTATCGTCGATTACCGGCAGCTGGTGTAGCAAACCGCGAATGCTTTCTATTTCGTTATGATTTAAATGATGTTTTTCAACAATATAATTCAGATAATCTTTGTTAACCGGTGATTTTAGAAATGGGCCAACGACGATGACATCATCATTATCATAAGGGTGAAACATTATATAATTGAGCAGATAACCATCAACATAGAAGTGGAAGCAGTTTGGGGTAAGTGATTTCATGATATGAATTAAGATATCATATAACGAATTTGTATTTTTTAAACCCTTTCTTAAACCAATATCAATACTTGAGATATCAGAGAATGGAGGATGAAAATAATTGAAATTAATGGAAAGGGTATCCAATAACATTTTTTGTATAAAATAAATAAGCGCGTTATCCATATACGTCTCCTTAAATTGAAATTAATATTACAATACTACAGAAAGGAAAAAATAGCTAGTAAATATGATAAATAAATCCGTAAATACAAAAACAGATTAAAATAATACGATTATTAGAATAAATAATCATATTAAATTAGTAAAAGAGATGGTAATCTAATTACAGCGTTAGGTTACTTAGGAAAGATATAAGAATTCTTTGTAAAGTTGTAAATTGTTGGAGGAATATGATGGGCGATGTAATACTGGAAATCAAACATATGCATAAAGAGTTTGGTCCTACCGTTGCTTTAAAAGATGTAGACATTACCTTGCGTAAAGGTGAAATTAGAGGATTGATTGGAGAGAATGGCTCTGGAAAATCAACGATTATGTCTATTGCAAGTGGAAGGCAGTCGGCGACGAGTGGAGAAATGTTTTATAAGGGAGAGAAGTGGATGCCTTCCAGCATGCTTCATGCGCAGCAAGCAGGGATATCCATGATCTTGCAGGAAGCGAATACCATTCCTGGAATTACTGTTGCACAAAATATCTTTGCAGGTCGGGAAAAAGAATTCTCTAAGTTTGGAATCGTGAATATGGAGAAGATGAATCGAGCAGCGGAAGCCTTGCTGCTAAAGTTCGACATAAAGCATATTTGTGCTGGCGATCCTATCAATTATTACAGTTTTGAGGATCGTAAACTAATCGAAATCGTGCGGTGCGTTACGGATGATATTCAGATTCTTGTCGTGGATGAGACTACCACAGCACTATCTCTGGATGGACGTGAGATACTCTATAAATTGATCCATAAAATGGCGGAAGAAGAGAATAAGTCAATTGTTTTTGTATCACATGATATGGACGAAATATTAAAGCATTGTTCTGTACTGACAGTACTTCGAGATGGAGACATTGTAGGAGAATTAAGCAGAGAAGATATGGATCATTTATCAGCACCTCGCAACATACGGTATATGATGGTTGGCCGGGAGATTGGTGAAAAGTATTATCGGGAGGATTATGATACCAGTCATTCGGATGAAGTTGCTTTAGAGTTGAAAGGTATTACTTTTAATAAGATTAATAACTTTAGTCTGAAATTACATAAAGGTGAAATTATTGGGTTTGGTGGATTGTCCGGCTGTGGAATGCATGAGATTGGACGTATCGCGTATGGCCTGGAAAGATTAGATGCCGGCGAAGTAATCAGGGATGGGAAAAAGATCAAGTCACCCTTGCAGGCAATTAATAATGGTATTGGCTATGTCTCAAAAAACCGTGATTTAGAAGCTCTCGTACTTGACGCTTCCATCGAAGAAAACATTGTATTACCTTCCCTTCCTAAAATAGAGAAGAAGGGTGTAGTACTGCCTGGCAATGAGCATGCATTGGCAGACCATGAGATTGATGCATTCCGTATCAAGTGTCACAGCCGCAAGCAGTTGGTAAATACATTATCAGGCGGAAATAAACAGAAGGTATCGTTTGCGAAATGGACAGCAAAAAAATCGGAAGTAATTATTATGGATTGTCCGACACGTGGTGTTGATATTGGTGTGAAGCAGTCTATGTACACATTGATCGAGCAGATGAAAAAAGAAGGAAAAGCAATCATAATGATTTCAGAAGAATTATCTGAACTTGTTGGTATGGCAGACAAAATTATTATTATGAAGGATTTTCAGGTAACAAAAGAGTTTATGCGGTCCCCTGAATTGACTCAGACAGATATTATTGAATTCATGATATAGAGAGGGGATACCTATGGAAAATATAAAAAAGAATAATTTGCTTCCTATTAAAGAATTGTGGAGCATGCACAAAGCAACAATTGTTTCCTACAGTGGCTTGATCTTCTGTATCGTTTTATTTTCAATTATTACTCCGCTCAAGGGAGAGAGTATATGGTCATCAGCAAAGCTGGCAACGTTAATGTCGGATGTTATTGTAACCGCTTTAATGTCAGTGGGTGCAGTTTTTATTTATGCATTAGGGAATCTCGATATTAGCATTGGTAAACAGATTGGGTTATATGCAACAGTGCTGGTGGTATTAGGCAATGCAACAGGTAGTTTGGTACCAGGAATTGTGGTGAGTCTTTTACTTTCTGTAGTGATTGCAGTTGTAAATGCTGCCTCCGGTCCGGTGTTTAATATCATTTCAATTATCCCGTCTGTTGTTATTATGCAAATTCTTTCCGGTATCATTACAATTATATACTCATCCTTAGGAAGCAGAAGCATTAGTCTGAAAACCATTGATTATAGTATCTTTCGATCACCGATCTTAATGCTTGTGGTATTAGTGGTAGAAGTTACAATAGCAACGTTTTTATTTAATTATACGAGAATAGGAAAGTATGCCAAAATGCTTGGTGCAAATAAGACGGCTGCAATGCAGAGTGGTGTAAATTTAGTGAAGTTTAGAGTGATATGCTATATTATCGCAGGCTTTTGTTTTGTATTAGCAGCAGTTTTTCAAATGGGCTACACAGGCTCTGCCTCTGACTCTACCGGAACATCCTTTGCTATGAATGCTATGGTTGCCTTAATCTTAGGTGGTATGCCTATTTCCGGAGGTATGAGATCCAGAATATCAGCAGTTGTAGTTGGATCATTTACATTTTCAATATTAGATGTTGGTTTGCCACTGATTGGTTTGCCAACAAGAATGACTTTTATTATTAAAGCGATTATTTTCTTAATCGTAGTACTACTTACCAGTCGTAAGAAAACTGGACCGTTACCCAAATAGTAATTTGGTTTTATCCAATTATTATAGAACAAACTAAAATAGTTTTATGGAGGATTAGGTTTATGGGAAAAATGACAAAAAAAATGTTGGCAGTTTTAATCATAGCAGTTATGGCTATTGGATCTCTGACCGCATGTTCTGGTTCAACCAAGAAAACGGATAATTCAACTGCAACACCAACAAAGCAAGCAGAGGGTACTGCTACAGAAGCAACTACCGCACCGGAGAGTACTGCGACCAAAGGTGGAAAGATATTATTTTTAGTTAGTAATGCAAGTGGCCCTATGTATGATTTTAATATTGCATACATGGATATGTGGACGAAAGAATTAGGTTACACCTATGAAATCGTATACGGCGATGGCGCGAATGATCCTGCAGGTAACTTATCAGCGGTAAAAAATGCTATGACCAGCGATGTTGTAGGATTGATTGCGATGCAAGATGGCGGAATCATAGATATTATGACAGAATATCCAGAGTTATATGTAGTGGGTGTGGGTTCTGATATGGCATCCGTTTACAGTGAAGGCGGAGCAAGTGCCGCTGCGGCTACAAACCCTAAATTCTTAGGAACGGTTGCAGCTGGATATTCTCATGGCGAAGATACCGGTAAGATGTATGCACAAATGGTAATTGACAAAGGATACAAGAAAATTGCCATAGCAATGTTCCCAGCCTTTGCTTATCCACAGTATGCAATTGCTGATAAGACAATCAGAGCAGAAATTGCAAAATACAATGAAACAGCAGCTGAGCCAATTGAGATTGTTGATGATGAAGCAACTGTTCTTATGTTCAAACCTTTAGATGATACGTTCTTTAATGAGCCTCAACATCAAGACTTAGATGCTATTGTTGGGCTTTGTGCAGGACAGCAGTTTATTTATCCTACGCTGATCACAGCAATCGGAAATGGAATCGCAAGCCCGGATACGAAGATAATTACCTCTGGTATGGAAGGTTCCCAAGATCTTGTGGATGATGTTGGAACAGGAATTGTACAAGCTTTGGCGCTTCCGAATTATGAAGAATTATTCTTCCCAATCGTTATGCTTGATAATGCAATTCAAGGAAAGATGTATGCTGATTATACTAAGTCAGAAGTATTAGATGGCGTATATGTTCGTATTTTCAGTGATGAAATCATGTCAAATGTGGAAAACAACAGTCCATTATTAACAGCAGATATGTCTAAATTATCCGCATCAGTAGAAGTAGGAAAGAAGTATTTAACAAGATTTAATGCAAATGCAACCTATGCAGAGTTAAGAGAGTTCATGCTTTCAGATGCATTCTCTGAAAAGGCATACGAGAAATAAACTGTTAAGGTAAAAACAAGGAGGTCAGTTTCAAAGATGAAGAAAAAAATAGGTATTGGAAAAAGAATGATAGGAACGTTCACTCTGCCGGTGTTAATGTTCGTTGTAATGATGATCTTTTGCTATTCCAATGGAAAAATGTACTTCGGGACATGGAATATGTGGAAAACATTGGTGGTGAATATTGCAATTTCAACTACCTGTGCTTTAGGAATTGGCCTCCAGTTTAATAATGGTCGTTTTGACTTCTCAGGTGGTGCAATTATGTTGCTTTCAGCAATTATTGGAGGAAATATTGCAAGAGAAGTAAATAACAATGTAGTTTTCTTTGCGGTACTTTGTATTGTGTTATGTACTTTATTTAGCACCCTGGTTGCTCTTTTGTATGTATATGGACGTTTACCAGTTTCCATTAGTACAATTACAATGGCATTGATTTATGAATCAATTACGCCGCTGCTTTTTAATGGAAAGGGTGTCAATTTTATTGCCAATATGGAAGCAAAAAAAGTGGCGACTTATCCAGGCGTATTCATTCCTCTTGTTTTAGCGATTCTAATATATTCTTTTTATAAGAATTATACCTTAACGGGTAAACAGTCTAAGATATTGGCAAACAATCAGCAAGCAGCAGTGGATATCGGTATCAGTGAAAAGAAAAATGTAATTTTATCCTATGTATATAGTGGAGTTATCTTTGGATTTGCCACGATGATCTGGACATCCTCAACAATTAAAACGGCATCCTATACCTCGCTTTCAACAGTAGGTGATTTGTTTACAAATATATTGCCAGTATTTATTGGATTAGCATTAAGCAAGTATTGCGGTGAAGCGATTGGAACCGTAATGGGTGCCGTTACATTAAGCTTAATGTCTTATGGTTTACAGGCAGTTCTTTCAGCAGAGCTTGGTACTGCGGTTTCTATGGTTTTCACAGGTATCTTTGTGTTCGTATTCAATGTAATTACTACACCGTATGGTAGTGTGATTCCACAGTGGTATGGCATCTGGAAACGAAAGCGAAACTTAAAAAGAGCAGCATAAAAGGAGTGGCAGAAGGGGAGATATAAGAATGGCAGTGGATTTGACAAAAAAACCATTTTATTTGGATGAAGAAGCAATTAGCTGGGTACAGAATACAATAGAAAGCATGACAATAGAAGAAAAGATTGGTCAGCTATTTATCAATTTAGGAAGCAGCTCAGAGGAAGGCTATATTCGTAACCTTGTTGAAAACTATCATATTGGTGGTGCACGTTTTACGGAAACTGACAGTAAGAAAGTTTTCTTACAAAATCAATGTTATCAGAAATATAGCAAAGTCCCGCTATTTATTGCAGTGAATGGTGAGACCGGTGGAAATGGTATCTGCAAAGAAGGAACCTTTGTGGCAACAGAAGCAGAATGTGAGGCGACGCAGGATGTTAACGCTGCATACGGACTTGGATTAGTAAGTGGACGGGAAGCAAAAGCCTTAGGCTGCAATTGGAACTTTGCACCGATGGCAGATATTGTGTTGAATTGGAGAAATACGATTGTTAATACCAGATCGTTTGGTAGAGACGCTAATACGGTCACTGATATGTGCCGTGCATATCTAAAAGGAAGCTGTGAAAGCAATGTGCTTTCTTGTGTGAAGCATTTTCCGGGGGATGGTGTTGAAGAACGCGATCAGCATCTGGTGGTTGGAATCAATTCCTTATCCTGTGACGAGTGGGATGAAACCTTTGGAAAAGTATATAAGACCTTGATCGATGAGGGACTGGAATCAATCATGGTAGGACATATTGCTTTGCCTTCCTACAGTAAAAAACTGGTTCCTGGAATAGCGGATGAGGATATCAAGCCGGCAACCTTAGCGCCGGAACTGGTTCAGGGATTATTAAGAGAACAGTTAGGCTTCCAGGGGATCGTTGTTACCGATGCTTCCCATATGGGAGGCATGAATAGTGCCCTGCCAAGATCCATGCAGGTTCCGGGAGCGATTGCAGCAGGTTGCGATATGTTCTTATTCTTCCAGGATCCAGCGGAAGATTCTCAGTATATGCTGGAAGGATATAAGCAAGGTGTTATTACAGAGGAACGACTGACGGAGGCATTAAACCGCATCTTAGGAATGAAGGCAAAGCTGGGGTTGCATAAGAAAAGAATGCCGGATACCTATGATGAAGAGCAGAGGTTAGGCTGTGAGGAGCATCGTAAGATCGCACAGGATATTGCAGATAAAGCCATTACACTGGTAAAGGATACGCAGAATATATTACCCATAGCAGTAGCAGAAAAGAAAATAGCAAAATTATATTTTTATGAGAGTGCACCTGTTACATATGCGGATGGTGGTGATCCTGCTAAAAAGATCGTAATCGAGGAGCTGGAAAAAGCCGGTTTTGAAGTGGACGTAAATCAGTCCTATTACGAGATGGAAATGGAAGGCATGTCCAAATTCAATAAATTTAAAGTAATGAACAAGCCGAAGGTAGAGGAATTTAAAGAAAAGTATGATGTAGTATTTGTGTTTGTTAACATGAAGGGATATGCACAGGAAAATAACGTGCGTGTCAAATACTCCGCTGCTCATTCCAATGAACTGCCCTGGTGGGTTCATGAAGTGCCAACAGTATGTATATCCTTGAATTACACCAATCATTTATTTGATTTACCGATGATGAAAACCTTTATCAATGCTTATGCACCAACCAGAGAGTGTATCCGGGCTGCCATAGAAAAGGTGATTGGAAAATCAGAATTCAAAGGTGTCTATAATGAAAATGTCTGGTGTAATAGCTGGGAAACAAAATTATAATTGTAAATTGGAGAAAAGAATGGATCATATTGTAGAGTTTAAAAAACAACATACCCATTTGATTTGTCTCGATTCTGACGGTTGTGCCATTGATGGCATGACCGTTAAACATTTAGAGTGTTTTGGACCGTGTGCAATTGAAGAATGGAAGTTAGAAGAGAATCAAAAGGAATTGCTGGAATACTGGAATAAGATAAATTTGTATACCTTAAGCAGAGGAATCAATCGTTTTAAAGGGTTGTCGCTTTTGTTAAAGTATGCAAAGGAGAAAGAATATATTACTGATGATCTTGATGTATATGAGAATTGGGTAACCACGACCAAGGAGCTTTCTAACGTTTCCTTGGAGAGTGAAATAGAAAAAATAGAGGATAATGTATTAATAAAAGCCTTATCCTGGTCAAAAAAAGTGAATGTAGCGGTAGCGGGTCTGCCAAATGACAAAAAATTAGCCTTTCAAGGGGTGAAGGAAACGTTAAAAGCAGCGCAACAGTATGCAGATATCGCTGTGATCTCTGCGGCTAATGCACGTGCCGTAGATGAAGAATGGGATTTTAATGAATTAAGTGAGCATGTGGATGTTTGCATGACACAGGAGTACGGAAGCAAAGCAGAGTGCATTCGCCAATTGTTAGAGAAGGGTGGTTATACACCAAGCAATGTCATCATGATTGGAGATGCACTTGGTGATTACCAATCATCGGCAGAAGCAAATCATATCTTGTTTTACCCTATTTTAGTAGGAAAAGAGGGCGATTCCTGGAGAAGGTTTAAGGAAGAGCTGTTAGACCGCTTTATTCAAAACCAATATAGTGATGAGCTTATGCAAGAGCTTTTCTTGGAATTTAGAAAGAACCTGGGCGGAGAAAATTAAAAAGCGCTAGGCATTAGAAGTATAGAATTGAATTAGCCAAGAGTAGTACCTACCTTCGCTTCATACTGTTCCAGCCTGAGTGGGCACGATTCAGTATGAAGCGAAATTGCATATTGCAGGAATATTAACAGTAGATTTAGAGTTTTCACAAGTACGAATTGTTTTTGCTTATCAAAAGGAGAGAGCATGAAAAAAATATACAGTCTATGTAAGGAATGGAAATTTGCAAAAGATAATTCCTCGAAGGGGGATTTGGTTTACCTTGAAACAAAAGAAACGGTTACTTTGCCACATACCTGGAACGTGACCGGGGATGATCGGGGAAAATATGTTTATGAAAAGAACCTGGAAATCTCTGATGCTCATAAAATGGATAAATTATTTTTAGAATTTTTAGGCGCAAATTCTGTATGCAAAGTGTATTTAAACGGAGTATTGATCGGAGAACATAGAGGGGGATATTCCACATTCCGATTTGAGATTACTTCGAATTATAGGTGGAATCAAGAAAACGTCCTTCGCGTTCAGGTGGATAACAGTATAACCAAGGATGTATCTCCGTTAAATGGAGATTTTACCATTTATGGTGGTCTATATCGACCAGTGAATTTGATTTGCACGGATAAAAATCACTTTGATCTTTGTTACTGGGGAAGTCAGGGTGTTATCCTACAGAGCGAAACAACAGAGACTGGCGATGGAATCCTGCATATAGATACCTATACTTTGTGTGAAACAGAAGCATTTGTGGAGTTTCAAGTAATCGACTGTATGGGGACAATAATTTATACAGAGCAATCCCCAGCCAATCAGATTTCTACGAATATTAACATAAAAAGTCCAACTCTTTGGAATGGTAAAAAGAATCCTTACCTTTATACCTTAAAAGCAGTATTAAGAGATAATGGAACTATCTTTGATGAAGTATCATTAGCCTTTGGTTTTCGCAGCTGTAAGCTAACAACTGATAATGGTTTCTTTTTAAATGGGAAAAACTTAAAGCTCAATGGAGTGGCAAAGCATCAAGACTTTGCAGAACGCGGCAATGGGATTGATAATTCTCATATTGATAAGGATTTTCAATTGATTCAGGAAATTGGAGCGAATTCAGTAAGACTATCCCATTATCAGCATGCACAGTACACCTATGAGTTGTGTGATAAAGAGGGATATATTGTGTGGGCAGAGATCCCAATGCTTTCCCTGCCGGATCGAAAAGAAGTTTTAAAAAATGCAGAGGATCAACTAAAGGAATTGCTGTATCAGAATTCTCATCATCCCTCTATTTGTTTTTGGGGAATACAAAATGAAATTGCGATGGATGGTGAATCCATAGCAATGTACCAGTCTGTTGAGCGGCTAAACGATCTGGTACATGAAATCTACCCCGGGGCGATTACAGCAAGTGCGAATATGTATTTTGTGAAAAATAACAGTCCTCTCAATCGCATTACTGATCTACAGGGATATAATCATTATTATGGGTGGTATTATGGTAATATCCAGGAGCTTGACACGTGGTTGGATCAATTTCATGAAGAGAATAAAGAAGTAGCAATTGGAATATCGGAATATGGAGCAGATTGTAATTTAAATTTTCATTCCAGCGAACCGAAGGTCAAGGATTACTCCGAGGAATTTCAGACCTTATACCATGAAGAAACATATCCTATTATCTGCTCAAAGCCTTATGTTTGGGGAAGTTATGTTTGGAATATGTTTGATTTTGGAAGCTCGGTACGAAATGAAGGCGGTTCCAAGGGGATGAATTGCAAAGGATTGGTTACCTTTGATCGTAACGTGAAGAAGGATGCTTTTTATTACTATAAGAGTGTGTGGTCGGAGGAAGCATTTATTCATATATGTGAAAAACGATATGTGAATCGACATTTATCGCATCTGACACTGAAGATATTTTCGAACTTGGATCAGGTCTCCTTAAGAGTGAATGGGATTGAGCTCGGGGAGAAAAAAGGAAAGTCGGTCTTTGTGTTCGAAAATATCGAGTTGAAGCCAGGTGAGAATACCATAGAGGCTTATTCTGCTGGATATATAGATTGTGCAAAGTTTTGGAAGGTAGAAGAACAGGATACATCCTATCGCTACGTTGATCCAAACCCTGAAATCAATGTGAAGAATTGGTTTACTCAGGAACAAGGAGAAGTGGATATGTTCCCGGAAGATAGCTACTCTATTTTAGATACTATTGGGACTTTGATGGAAAATGAAGAAGCCTGGCAAATCATATGCAAAGAAGCTCCGGAAATTGCAGAACGCTCCCAGCCTGGTGCCAAAGTAACTCTTTTGTGGGTTGCTAATAAAATGAAGAATATCTATACGGAACAATTTATTCGAAGCCTGAATGAACAGTTGATTAAAATTAAAAAGACAGTCAGAAAAGATATTTTATAAGATATTGAAAAAAGACAAAAAATATAGAAAGAGCCAGAAAAAAGACGGAAGAAATAACCTCTTATTTCAGTAATTATTTATTTTATAAATGCTCTTTTTATATAAGATCGATTTATATTGTTGTTTGAGAATAAAAAGGTAGCAACGTTCCCTGAATCCTGATCTTTCCTTGAAATTATAAGTTTTTGGGTAACATTTTCTAAATTTTATCATAGAGTGAAATAGAACTTTCTATAGGCGATGGTAATCATTATGAATGGCGGGAATGGTACAAATGGTGTCAATGGCACGATACGATATTCAATACGACCATATGATACTATATGGATGCTGTCACAGATCTTTAATACAACTGTTGACTCGATCATAGAATTAAATCCAGGAATTGACCCAAGAAACCTTATGATAGGTCAGGTAATAACCTTACAGCCTGGTTTGCAGTATTATCCATCCTTCTCTGATATTGATGGAGAAGATGAGGATATGAACGACAGGAATAACATGCCAGGCAGAAGCGGAACAAATCAGGGAACGACAATGCCAAGTAGAAGTGGGACGAATCAGGGAACGACAATGCCAGGTAGAAGCGGAACAAATCAGGGAACGACAATGCCAGGCAGAAGCGGAACGAATCAGGGAACGACAATGCCAGGTAGAAGTGGAACAAATCAAGGAACGACAATGCCGGGTGGAAGTGGAATGAATCAAGGAACGACAATGCCAGGTGGAAGTGGAATGAATCAGGGAACGAC
>JAEWMZ010000196.1 GCA_023392995.1 Bacillota bacterium | reverse complement strand
GGGCATCACAGCGTGGAGCTGGAGCCTTATGCAACCTTTTATACAAAGAATGTGGAAGACGATGGAGTGGCCTATGCGATGAAGAAGCTGGGACTGGCTTGATCGAATATAGAGAAAAAAACAGATGGGAACATCAGCCGATGCTTCCATCTGTTTTTTATACACTTGGGTAGAACTCTTATTTTTATTCTTATTTCATAGCGGCAAGAATGCTTCTGGCTACGCTTAAGCCGTTGGCAGATGCCTGCTGGAGCCCTCTTGTTACAGATGCACCGTCGCCGATGGCGCGCAGACCCTCCACGCTGGTTTCAAAGTCTGTATTGACAACAACCTTATTGGAATAGAATTTTACTTCTACACCGTATAACAGGGTTTCTTCGCTGGCAATACCTGGAGTTACCTTGTCCAGGGCAAGAAGCATTTCTTTTATGTCAACCATAATGCGGTGAGGAAATACCAGGGATAAATCGCCGGGTACCGCATCCTTTAAGGTGGGGATCAGATTGTTGCGGCATAAGCGCTCCTCTGTGGTGCGTCTGCCTCTTTGGAAATCGCCAAAGGTCTGCACCAGGATCTTGCCGTCACAGAGCATGTTGCTCAGCTGGGCGATCTGCTTGCCGTATTCAATGGGGGTCTTAAAGGGCTTTGTAAAGTTTTTGGATACCAGGATTGCAAAGTTGGTGTTGTTTGTCTTGTATTCCTGGGATTTGTAGGCATGACCGTTGACAACCGCCAGCCCGTTTTCATAGTATTCCGTGGCTACCTCGCCGGAAGGATTGGTACAGAAGGTACGAACCTTATCGTCAAAGGTTGGTGTGTAGTAAACTAACTTAGCTTCGTAAAGATTCTTGTTTAAGAATT
Source organism: Bacillota bacterium (assembly GCA_023392995.1). Classification (GTDB taxonomy): domain Bacteria; phylum Bacillota; class Clostridia; order Lachnospirales; family Lachnospiraceae; genus Mobilitalea. Next base: position 5,756 of record JAEWMZ010000196.1, on the reverse strand, counting down.
CCATGACCTCGTCACGTACTTCAACACGAACACCAATATCAACAGTACCTACCTTTGTTTCTATTCCATGCTCATGGCAGATGTCCTTGAACCAGTCGGAGCCTTCACGGCCGATGGCGGAGACAATTTCATTTGCATATAAGGTATCACCTTTGGAGGTAATAACACCCTTTGCCTGCTGATCTTCGATAATAATATCCTTAACCATGGTATTAAATAATATTTCAACTCCGGAGGCTAGTAAATGCTCCTGTAGACGAGTATATATCTTGTAGCCCTCTTCCGTACCAAGATGACGGATTGGACATTCAATTAATTTCAGATTGGCATTGATGGCACGGCGTCTGATTTCACGGATTTCAGCTTCCTTATCAACTCCGTAAACGCTGGTGTCTGCACCAAATTTTAAGTAAATATCATCGGATTCCTTAATTAACTCCATTGCTTTATCATAGCCTAAGATATCAGGGAGAACACCTCCGACATCGGGAGATAGGGAGAGCTTTCCATCGGAAAAGGCTCCAGCACCTGCGAAACCGGTAGTGATGGAACAAGGCTTGCAACCAATACATTGCTTGGTTGTTCTCTTTGGACATAATCTTTTTTCAATTGATCTGCCTTTCTCGATCATCAAAATCTTTAAATCCTTATTTTCCTTGATGAGCTCATATGCACAAAAAATACCGGAAGGGCCGGCACCAATAATAATTACATCGTAATTCTGCATTAACAACACTCCTTTATGGGGGTATAAACCTTAGTATCTGGGGCAATTGAATCATAAAAATGATCCAATCACAAAAGTGCGTCTATCAGGCGCACCTCAGCCCCGCTAATTTTAGCATACAATTTATTTTATTGCAAGAAGTTAAAAGAGAAAGACAGCCCTAGTAGTTAAAAGAAAGACAGCCCTAGATAATCATAAAATACTCCAGGGCATGTGCCACGCCCTCTTCATCAACATCTTTTGTAAGAAAGGATACGATTCCAATAATATCTTCATGTGAATTACCCATACCAATGCTGTTCTTCACATAAGTTAGCATGGAAAGATCATTGATGCTGTCACCCAAAGCAAAGGTATTTTCATGAGGAAGCTCCAGATGATTTATGAGAAATTCAATTCCGGTCGCCTTAGAGTAGCCCTTTGGAATGATTTCAATAAAGTTGTTACCGTGATACATGAAATCGAACATCTCCTTGTATTTATCAAGAAAGCCGCGGAAGGAATCCAGATTCTCATACCAAACACTGAATTTGTCAAAGGAAATCTGTGGATCATCCCAGCTTTTTATATTAAATTTCAGCTGATTTCGAAAGATCTCTTTCTGCTGCTGTAAAATAGGAAAGGGAGATTCCTCGTTAAAATAAATGGTATGTGTCCCTTCCAGCACTGCATCCACCGGATACTTCCTAAGATCTGCTACGAGCTCCTGGCAGAGCTCGGCTGGTATCGGGGTGTGCAGCAGATCCTCATTACCATGCCGAATATAGGTGCCGCAGCCGCATACAAATCCATCAAAGCCCAGCTCTATAATTTCCCTATTGATTTCTGCATAGGATCTGCCGGTATTAACAAAGGCTAAATGACCATTCTCCTGTGCTTTACGGATTGCAGCTTTTGTACTGTCGGAAATCGTGTGGTTTCGATGGCTGAGGATTGTGCCGTCAATGTCAAAGAATATGATATTAGTGTTCATTGTTACTCCTAACTCATCTTATGAATTATGAAAGCTTGGGAAAATTATGAAGCTTGTCATAGTAGAAGATGCAAAGCTGTTGTCGTTTGTGTCTTAAAAAATCATATCATACTCTTGACAATCTGAAAAGAGTCGATTATGATATGAGAAAATAGATAATAACAGTGAAGGTGAATTTAGTAGCATATATTTTCCCGCCAGAGAGAGCTTGCCACCGGCTGAGAGCAGTTCAGGGTTCAGATATATCGTGAAATTCGGCACCGGAGTTACCTGTAGGATATTGTAGCGCATAATGATCCATAAGATGGATTATAAAATGGATTCAAGATAGGAAGCGTTATGCTCGAAGTGATAAATGCCAGGTCGGTTCAGTTCCGTTATAACTGTTGAGAAGCTTTTTGCTCTGGCAAAGGCTTAAAATTGGGTGGTACCACGATGCTTTCGTCCCTTGCGGATGAAGGCTTTTTTTGTGTTCCCAATCGGTATTATTAATAGAAATAGTGCTTGTGAAATTCGAATGCTTCTACTAGGGCATTTCACATTTGCTATTTCGTATAAAGATCAGGAGGTAATGAGATGTTAGAAAATTTGGAAAAAATTAAAGAGCAGTTTAACACTGAGCTGAATTCCATTAACATGAAGGATGAAATTGAGCGGATCAGAGTAGCCTTTCTTGGTAAGAAGGGTCTTGTAACAGAGGCCTTGAAGGATCTTCGTAATCTGGATGCTGAGGCAAAGAAGGTTGCTGGACAGCAGGTGAACCTTTTAAAGAGTGAAATTGAAAAATCCATTGTAGAATTCCAGAAGTCTATGGAGGAAAAGGAATATGAGAGAGAAATTGCTAATACAGAGCGCTACGATTTCTCCATTCCATCCGAGGTAACCGTTGGAACCCTCCATCCGATTACCATTGTACAGAGTCAAATTGAAGACATCTTTAAGACGATGGGCTTTATTATAGAAGATGGTCTGGAAATTCAGACCGAGTTTAATAACTTTGAAGGTGTTAATATACCAAAGAACCATCCCGCAAGAGATATGACAGATACCTATTATCTGGAGAATGGTCAGTTGTTAAAGACCCATACCTCTGCTGCTCAGAATACAATTATGAGAAAATATGGTGCACCAAAGCCAGGAGAGCCTCTAAAGGTATTGTTTCCGGGCAGATGCTTCCGTAATGAGAATATTGACGCCAGCCACGAGAACACCTTCTTCCAGTTAGAAGGTATGATGATTGGTGATGACATTTCCATCTCCAATCTGATCTACTTCATGAAGGTATTGCTTTCTGAGGTATTTGAACGTGACGTAAAGGTGCGCCTCAGACCAGGATTCTTCCCCTTCGTGGAGCCGGGCTTTGAGCTGGATATTAACTGTGCGATCTGCGGAGGCAGCGGATGCCCAACCTGCAAGCATTCCGGTTGGCTGGAATTATTGCCTTGCGGTATGATTCATCCGAACGTACTTCGCCTTGGAGGAATCGATCCTGATAAATATACCGGTTTTGCCTTTGGTTTGGGACTTACCAGACTGGCAATGATGAAGTATAACATCAAGGACATTCGTCTGTTCAACAGCGGTAACTTAAAGCAGTTAAGACAGTTCACGATTTAGGAAATGCCGTTTCAAACGGCAGAATGGAGGAAACAATGTTAATTTCAATGAATTGGATTTCAGAATTTACGGATCTCTCCGGTATTAACCTAAAGGAGTTAATCGGAAGATTTACCTTATCTACTGCAGAAGTAGAGGAAATACATGAATATGGTAAGAATATTAAGGATGTGGTTGTAGGAAAGATTATTGAAATCAATGACCATCCAAATTCAAAGAAGCTTCACCTGGTTAAGGTAGATATCGGAACAGAAGTCGTGGGCTGTGTCTGCGGAGCACCCAATGTATTTGTCGGCGCGGTGGTTCCCTTTGCCAAGCTTGGAGGTCAGGTGGGTGACCTTGAGATTAAGGAAGCTAAGATAGCAGGTGAGATCAGCCATGGTATGTGCTGCTCTGAGAAGGAGCTAGGCATCAGTGAGGATCATTCCGGACTCATGATGCTAGAAGATATTTATCCCCTGGGAACAGATATTAAGACTTTTATGCAATTGGAAGACACGATCTTTGAAGTCGATAATAAATCACTGACCAACCGCCCTGATCTTTGGGGACATTACGGAATCGCAAGAGAGATTGCTGTCCTCACAAAGAGAGCCCTGAAACCTTTAGAGGTAGTAAATACCAGTGTCTACAAAGAGCTGGCGCAGCTTGATGTTAAAGTTGAGGATGTGGAACGTTGCTTCCGTTATAGTGCAATTACAGTAGCAAATATCCAGAAGAAGAAATCGCCGATTAACATGAGAATTCGTCTCTCCTATTGCGGCATGAGACCGATTAATTTACTGGCGGACTTAACCAATTACCTGATGATGGAGCTGGGACAGCCGATGCATGCCTTTGATCATAAGAAGGTATCCGCAATCCGCGTAAAGACCTATCCTGAGGTGGTTGACTTTAAGACCCTGGACAGTGTAGACAGAAAGGTTGATACGGACACCTTATTAATCTGTGATGAAAAGGAGCCGGTTGCTATTGCAGGTATCATGGGCGGTGAGCTGTCTGAAATTACAGAAGCTACTGATTCCGTGCTGCTGGAGTCTGCAAACTTTGACGGAGTCTGTGTTCGTAAGTCTGCAACCCGCCTGGGGCTTCGTACGGATGCAAGTGCAAGATATGAGAAAATTATTGATCCTGAGCTGACGGTTCCAGCAATCGAGCGTTTCTTAAAGCTGCTGGTGGAGATTGATCCAGGGGTGGAAGTGACCTCTTCTTTAACAGACTGTTATGTGAAGCATTATGACACGATTAAGATTGATTTTGATAAGGCTTATGTAGATAAATATACCGGTATCGATATTACCTCGGATCAAATAGAGGAAACCTTAATGGCTCTTGGCTTTGGTGTAAGCCGTAATCAGGATGAATTCAGCCTGGTGGTGCCTTCTTGGAGAGCAACCAAGGATGTTACCATGAAAGCAGATATCATTGAGGAAATCACCCGTATCTACGGCTATGATAACTTCGAGATCCGTTCTACAAAGAGCTTTCTCACACCGGTTCGCCATAGCGTAGTAAGAAGCAATGAATATCGGATGAAGGAGCTGCTATCCGAGCGTTATGCAATGAACGAGGTTCACAGCTACATCTGGTATGAGTCAAAGATGAACAAAGAGCTGGGAATTCTAACCGAGCCCAATATTCGCATTATTAATTCTATTACAGCCGAAAATGATACCATTCGCTCTACCATGATCCCCAGCCTGCTGGGCTTTGTAGCTAAGAATGTGGATTCCAATCCAGAGCTGGGCATGTACGAAATCGGCCGAGTAGCAGATGGACTTAAAGAGGATGGCTTAGTGGATGAACGTAAGAGACTGGGTATCGTATTAGCGAGCAAGAAGCTAAGCGATAAAGAGATCTACTTCAAGTGTAAGGAGATCGTGGAGCAGCTACTGCTGTCAATTAAGAATGTACGTCCTTCCTTTGGTGTGAAGGAAGAGCTGGCAAAATACAATTATGTTCATCCTGTAAACAGTGCAAGTATTCAGCTTTCCGGTGAAGAGATCGGATATTTCTCGGTGATTAACCCGAAGATTAAGAATAAGCTGGATAAAAAGCTGAATGTTGCTTTTGCAGAAATTGATCTGGAGCGGATGGAAAAGGCGGCAAAGGAACCTCTTCGTTATGCTGAGATCAGTAAATATCCTGGAGTTACCATTGACTTAAGCCTCCTTGCAGACAAGGCACTTCGTTATGAAAATATTGTAAGCTATGTAAAAGAATATGAATGTGAATACCTTCAGAGCTTCCATCTGGTGGATATTTTTGAAGATGAGAAGCTGCTGCCCGGAAAGAAGAGTATGACCGTTAGATTTGAATTCGGTTCAAAGGAAAGAACCCTGGAAGGACAGGAGATTCAGGCCATGGTTGATGAGTTACTGGCATTGTTGGCAGCAAAGGATATTGTAATTCGTAAATAGTATGAAATGTAGAATATTT
>JAEWMZ010000023.1 GCA_023392995.1 Bacillota bacterium | reverse complement strand
CATTATAAAGAAAAACTTAGTCTGACGGATATCGCAGCGTATCTGAACTTGAATCCCCAATATGTCTCCCGCTACTTTTCCAAGCATATGGGGGTCACTCTGAACACCTTTATCTCAAAGATAAGGCTTCAGGAGTCAATAAAAGATTTAAGCACCAAGGATAAAAAGATCACTTATATAGCGATGGAATATGGCTTTCCAAATCTGAAATCCTATTTTAAAGCCTTTAAGGATAATTTCAACATGACGCCTTCAAAATACCGCAGTCTGTATCTGGAGGAAATGAATAGCGACGAAAGGATACCGCATTTCTCAAGGCTAAGCAGTAAAAAGGGAACGGATTCCATTCTTTCTGAGGCATTCTTGGAGACGAAGGATCATCCTATCATCGATTGTAATAGAGAAGGCGAACCCTTAAATAGAACCTGGAAAAAAATCATGGCCTTCGGAAGAGCTTCTGAATGCATGAGGGAGGAACTAAGAAATCAGCTGCGAATGCTCCAAAAAGACATAGTCTTTGAATATGTGCGGTTTCATGGAATCCTATCCGATGAGATGATGGTATATAATGAAGATGCCAGGGGGCAGGCAGAATACAATTTCTCTTATGTGGATGAGCTTATCGATTTCTTGTTGAAAAATAAGCTGAAGCCCTTTCTTGAGCTTGGTTTTATGCCGGAGCAGCTTGCTTCAGAAAAAATATATCTCTTTTTTTGGAAAGCAAATATCAGTTTACCAAAGAATAGAGAAAAATGGGTGGCACTGATCAAAAGCTTTGCAGTTCATCTCATTGAACGATATGGTATTCAGGAAGTGCAAACCTGGTATTTTGAAATTTGGAACCATTCCGCTATGTTTTCTAAAGTAGATGATTGCTTTACGTTCATGAAAGACACCTATCATGCGATAAAGTCGGTCAGTCCCCTATTACGGATTGGAACGGGAGTCGGATTTCATGAATTAGAGGAATTTATCACTTTTACAAGGAAAGAAAATATCGCCTTTGATTTTGTTTCCTTTGTAGCCTATTTAATAACAGTGAATGCACAAGACCAGACGACAAAACAGGATACGGATGAACAAAGAGACATATCGGATATGCCATATATTCCTCAGAATATAATGAAAAATTGCTCTTACGCAGAGGAAAATTATATCAGTAAAACAATAGATCAGTTTATTCAAATAATGGATCAGCATCAGTATCAAACGGAGGAAATCTTCCTTTCCGAATGGAACAGTACGCCTAATCCAAGTGATTTATTGCATGATACCTGCTTTAAGGCGGCTTTTTTGGTGAAAAACATATTGGACAATTTCAGCAAAGTAGGCGGTATGGCTTATTGGGCCTTCAGCGATGTGTTTGAGGAAACGAAAACCAATTATGCTACCTTCCACGGCGGCTTGGGGATTATCACAAACAATGGGATAAAAAAGCCTGCCTATTACGCATATCAGCTTATGAACAAGCTGGGAAATGAAATTCTAGCCAGGGGTGATCACTATATTGTAACCAGAGGACGAAATAATTCGATTCAAATACTAGCTTTTCACTATTGCCATTTTATAGTAACGGATTTACCGTGTGAAGGCAATGATATAACAACAACAGAACGGTATCATGTCTTTTATGACAAAACGAAAGCTGCCCGCTTTGAGATCAAGGGGCTTAAGGGCAAGATTACTGAGAAAATCTATAGGGTCAACAGGGAAAACGGTTCAGCCTATGATACCTGGCTTGCAATTGGGGCACCGAAGACCATGTTATATGATGAAGTAAATTATATCGAAAGTAAATCAATATTTGGATATAAAATCAAAGAACGTTATGTTGACGGTGATTTGATAATCGAAGAAAAAATGCAACCCCATGAAGTGTTGTTGATTGAGCTGCTGCCCTCCTGAGGCGATTTTCGTAGCTACAATTTTTGAGCTGCAATTTTTGAACTACAATTTTCATATAGAGTCAGTTTATGATATTTCAAAGGAACTGGCTCTATTTTTTATTCCCTTTTTTGACTTTTATCAGTTGCTTATTTTTTAAGGTACTCTTATATAAAATAGAGCGCAAATAATTCTAAAAAAGAAACGCTCTATTATACTTTTTTGGAAAGTATAATAGACAGGAATCCTCTATAATGAACTTATATCCATTAAGAAAAGCTGGAAGTTGACGATTACAAGTTTGACATGGTTTATGTTTCAGTGCAGTCTTAATATAAGTTATATCTCAGTACACGATTGATATGCCTGTTTATATGCGCTATTCATCATTGCATTTATGGTATATTTCGTGTTTATGACTTGTAAGTACGATGGACGAGATATGACACATATCCTGCCTATCTTGTAATAAAAGCTTTTGGCTCTTGAGTAATAAATAAAAAGAGTAATAAATAAAAAAGGGAAAAGGAAGGAATAATCTTATGTCAAGAAAATTTGTATGTACTTATGATAGTCCTATTGCAGAATTAAAAGCAGGCAAGCTGCGCGGTTTCCAAATTGATTCTACCTATGTCTTCCGTGGTATCAAATATGCTGACGCAAAGCGCTGGGAGATGCCCACACCAGTGGAGCCCTGGGAAGGCGTAAAGGATGCTTTGAATTATGGCTATGTATGCCCATTGATGGAGGATGAGAAGCCCTCTGCTGGTGAGCTTAGCTGTCCTCATCGTTATTGGCCGGCAAATGAAAACTGCCAGTACTTAAACATATGGACCCAGAGCATGGATCAAACTGCAAAAAAACCGGTTATGGTCTGGCTGCACGGGGGTGGCTTTGCTGCCGGCTCCGGTATTGAACAAATTGCATATGATGGAGAAAATCTCAGTAGCTTCGGTGATGTCGTAGTCGTTAGTCTGAACCATCGTTTAAATATCCTTGGATATTTTGATGTCTCTTCACTGGGCGAGAAATACTGGAACTCTGTAAACGTTGGGAATGCCGATATTGTTGCTGCTCTGCAATGGGTAAAAGACAATATCTTGAGCTTTGGCGGTGATCCGGAAAATGTAACGATCTTTGGTCAGTCAGGTGGCGGTATGAAGGTTACCGCGCTTTGTCAGACTCCGGCAGCTGACAGTCTGTTCCAGAAGGGAATTGCTATGTCAGGTACCGTGGAAGGTGATATGTTTTACTTTGATATGTCCGGCGTAGTTCCTGGAATGATGGAAAAGCTAAAGGTCAATACCGGTGAGGAGCTGGCTGCTGTTCCCTATCAGACTTTAGTAAATGCTTACTTTGAAATCGCAGGTCGCAATGCTGGTTATGCCTTCTCACCAAAGCCCAACAGCTGGTATCTTGGTGAGGCCTTGAGCGTTGGCTTCTCCGAGCGCCTGAAGAAAACGCCTCTGATGGTTGGCTCTGTTCTGGGCGAATTCTTCGCTTTCGGACCAGGTGTGAAGAACCGTCAGACTGCTTCCGAGGAGGAAATCAGAGAGGCTGTTGGTAAGTTCTATGGCATGGAGCATGCAGATGAGATCATCGCTGCCTTTCAGAAGTCGTACCCGGGAAAGAACCCCCTGGATGCCAATGTGATCGATGCTATGTTCCGTCCGGCGATTAAACACTATGTCACTGAAAAAGCCAAGTATACCGACGCACCAACCTATTCCTATATGTTCACTGCCGAGATGCCCCTGGATAACGGCAAGGCTCCATGGCACTGCTCTGATATTCCCTTCGTTTTTCATAATTCCGACAAGGTGGAGTATTGTAACTTTCCAGGCTCTGATGAGCTTGAAGAGCAGGTAGCTTCTGCTTATGTGAATTTTGCCCGCACCGGTAATCCAAGTGGTTCATCGCTCCCTGAGTGGCCGGCCGTTCTGCCAGAGGATGAAGCCTGCATGATCCTTGATGTTAAATCCCATGTTGGACATAATCATGATAACGAGCTTCTTGACCTTTGCCGCAAGTATGCTCCGAAGTTTAATTTATTTGAATCTGTTGAAATTCAGCACTAGGAGCTCATTGGGAACGATGATATCTATGTTATATTAATCTTCTAATTATCTTCTGCCTGTAACAGGACTGATACAGAATGAGCTCCTGTTGACAGAGCTTCTTTAGGAACGAATACCCATGAATTCGAAAGATTTACACTGCATCGAATTTCATGGGTATTTTAAAGTTATAACCAAATATTCCGTTTTATAGTTGTGAGCTAATATTGATTTGTAATTGTGATCTATTAACCAGGTTTGTGATTATGAACTAATATTCAGGTTTTTTATTTTAGTGTTATATTCGGGGGCTATAGTACGCAAGTCATGAAGAGATGCAGTGGCATCCTACGTTTTCTAAGGATGAGATGTTTTTTGTAAAAAACTCTTAAATCTTCTATTCACTCTTTTTATGAAAATGCGGTTTCATTATATTATTCCGGTTTTATTTCGATAGAATTTTTCATTTCCTCTTCTTTAACTTTGTTTCCTTCCATTTCTCTTTCTAATGCATACTTCTCTAATATTTGCGGTAGGTCAGGACGGTCGATCAGTTGCTCTGACGGGAACTCATTTACGGACAGACTGTCAAAGATATCTGGCATCAATTCACCATTTTCATCGTGATAAGGATATTCCAGCGACATCGAATAACAGTCAGCTGGAATGTCATGTTTTTGCATCAGCTTCTTTAGCTCCAGCATACGCTGTGCCATTATTTCATAGCTGGGCTTTTCGGTACTGGTCCATACGATTACTTCAATTGTACCAGGAAGCTCTTGAATATGATAAGGCATATCCAAGGTTAAGCCAGGAGCAATATCCGTATCGGAAGCCTCAGTTGCTGAAGCTCCAGTCGATGAATCATCGATTAGGATATCATCCTGTAACTTTCCGCCAATTAACCGCATGGGATAAGGAAATCCAGCTTTAATAACCTCTTCCACTTCTTTATCTAAGGCATTTTCAAGTCGACGAAGGGTGGTAAATTTATTCCCAACTTCATAAGGATAATCATCCTCAATCCTTCCCTTTCTCACGGATACCCGAAAGACCGTATCCTCACTGGTTGGTGAATGAACGAAGCAGCCATAGCTGCTATCTTTGAAATTATAAGTGGCCTTATTAACAATTAAATTATCCTCAGAATAAGTCTCTTCTACGTAAGCACGAATTTTACTAGTGGCAATGTAGGCTGAAATTGGGTTTCCAACAGTACCATTTAGCATTGTAAGCAAAAAAATTATTATTAATAAGCCGACTGCAGCGGCAAGTATCCGTAAAAATAATGATTTCTTTTTCATATATCCTCCTAATTAATACCCATGTTTTGTGTAATTCATATATTTGACCCGGAAAGGCACTGACACTGATTACCAGCGATCAGGTGCTAAGAACGGGGAGATTCCTTCGCGAAGGCAAAATGCAAAAGGAGGGCAGCAACTCCACCTAATAAGCATAATGCAGTATAAATGATAGCATAAAAGGCACTGGCACCCGCAATATTTTTTGATCCATTTAATAGCATGGGGATAGCTGTTACCAGAAAGGTTACTATCCCGTTCATCAGCGGTACAAAAAGCCAGAACCGTTTAAAGATGAAATAACCCAACGCTCCCAACAGGGGCATAACTGCAATATTATAGAAGATACCCATGGAATTTGTCAGATAGACACCAAACAGAATCCCTGCAACCAGCAGAATCAGTCCGGCAAGGTTGAATTTTCTACGGATAGCGGACAAAACTTTCTGATCATTAATAGGTATATCCATAGATATCTCCTGAGGGTCACATAGCTGCTGACAGGCCGGGCAGGCTGCTATATGCTCAGTTACTAACGCGATACTATCTTCACTGGCAACATGATCCTTCACAAGTGGAAGTAAATCCTGGCATACATCACAGGAAATAGTGGACTTCTTCATAAATAATCCTCCTTTTTCAGAGTTTCTTTGATCCATTTACGGGTACGGAAATCGATAACACGGGCGGAATTTTCCGTAATATCCCATCTTTGCGCTATTTCTGGATAGAACCAGCCTTCTACACGCATATTTACAATGGTGCGGGTTCTTTCATCCTTTGTTGCTAAAAGTGTACGGATACGCTCCAACTTCTCTTTTGTAAGGAAATGCTCTTCGATACTTTCACTTTCAGCCAAATAAACACACAAAAGGTCGTCATATTCAACCCAATGCTTTGCCTTACGTAAATGCTGTAGCCATACGTTTCGTGCAATACCGATCAACCATGTTTTTATGGAGGAGTCTCCTCTGAAAGAAGGTAATGCAAGGAATGCTTTCATAAAGGTTTCCGAAAGTAAATCCTCGGCTAAGGTATGATCTCTTGTTAAACTTAGCAGATAATAATAGACGTCGGTTTTATAATTCTGATATAGTTCTTCAATAGAGAACATCACCCCTCCTCCTTTCATAACAATCGGTCGCCAGGCAATTACGAAACAATAAAGTTATTGTAATTGTATACCAAGCAAATACAATCTTATTACTCTAACGCGTCCTCCGAACTTAGCTTCTGTTTTAAAACAGTCTGCTATGGATACAATAGCTTCGGTTGATGCCTTTCGCAATTACATACAATAAGTCACATTATTAAGGCTTTTATTACAGATAATATAAATAAAATTTATTTTTTTTCTAGGACATAAATAGCGTATTACTAACAACAAAAAGTAGGGTTTCCCAGTATCAAAGTCTTCGGCTAAATTCAGCTTCGAAAACCTCCATATCTGAAAACCCTATATTAATTTTAAATCTATTTTTCCCTTTTTAATCACTGACAGCAATGCTAAGCAGACTCAATGTGACACCATTATCCTCCGCAACGTTTACATACACTGATCTGACTTTTATCCTCCTGTATTTTACTCCATAGCAGCTTCACTCCTGTACGCTTGCACACAGGACAAGTGCCACGCCAGTTGGGATTTTCTTTCACATGTTTACCTCGTTTGGGTTTTGGCATATAATTACCTCTCATCTCTATTAGGATAGAAATAATTATAGCTCTTTTCATTTCTAATGCTGTTCATTTTTATGCCCAAATCTGCACAATGAGGCTTATGAATCAGAATATTCACATTCATTGACTGGGAGCCAGACTTCTGCGCGCAATATGTCCCGATTCTCATCAATCCAGGTCTCTTTTTCAATAAAAATATGATCCCCTATTTTGTAATGAGTGGAGTACAACCAGCTTGTATATAGATATGTCCAGATCTTTGGCAAGCCCTCCATATGATGTCCAGTATAGGTGAATACCGCCCATGTTGTTTCAGGTACGTCGATTATAGTAAAGGACTTCTCCGATTCATGCTCCGGTTTTTCCCATCCATACATAAAACGGGTGTTATCCTCTTTATCCTTAAAATAGATACCCTGCAGCAGATGAAATGGGTAGTTATCACCCACCGGAAAGCCGGCGGCAAGATTAATTGCACCATGGCTCCCGTTTTCTATCACCTGTTCCCCATAATTTTTTATAAAATTAAGAGCATATTTATGTTCCATCGGGACAATGGAGTCGTCTTTTCCAAACAATTGATAGGCTTTGGTTTTTGCGATTCGAAAACCAATGATGTCATTACCTCTTATGGAAATGTTTAAGTGAATCGGAGAATAAATCCGAACTTCCTTCCCTTTTTTACGAACATCAGTAGGTGTAACGCCATGGAAGACTTGAAAAGCACGACTAAAGGAAGAATGTGATTCATAACCATATTTGAAAGCGATATCAATAATTTTCATATTTGAATTTTGTATATCAAAACCGGCTAATGTCATCCTTCTGCATCTAATATACTCTCCGATTGGAACGCCTGTTAATAAAGAGAACAGCCGCTGAAAATGAAACACAGATATCCCCATACCTCTAGCAAGTTCATCATAATCGATCTGATTACCTATATTTTTTTCAATTCTGTCGATAACATCGTTAAATACAGTATTAATGTCCATTTTTCCTCTTGTTCATCTTTCAAATTAATAGTTTTCAAATGAAGCGATGATTTATTGTGACCAGCGTGATCAAAGTATAACATAAATATCAAATATATGCCATGATATTCCATATTTTCATTATTTCTTATGAAACGAGTAATCAAACAAAGTGGCTTACTCCTGGATAAGCTCCAGCACATCGCGTCTCATGGTTAACGGTGCGTCTTTGGTGGGTGAACCAACACGTAACAGCATTTGAACTGTGCCGTTCTTTGGTGCGTACGCCCCTTGGAACTCCTTATAGAGCGGCTGCATTTCCTCATATTCCTCCAATACCTGGCTTAGGGGCTGCATGACCAGACCCTGTCTATGTCCGGCCAGTACCAGCCTGCTGTAAAGCATTCCGCTCTCCACCTGGCTGGTACGACTATTATCCTTTGAAAGGATCATTGCGTAAGCCGGTGTATGCTCCACAGAGGTGTTCGTATACTGAATGAAGTTTTGAGCTGCACTGCTCCCAGCGTTCAGGGATGGAAAAATGGTTAATAATCCCTGCAATAGATCCTTTGCAAAGCCGGTTTTGCCCTGTCCTTCTACGGAAAAGCCATAGCGGTATTTATTCTTGGCTGCTTCATTGGCTCTGAAAATAGTGTTGGATTCCTCCATCACTCTCGGTACGCCTGCTTCGATGACAGCGCTTTTCTTGGCATATTCTCCAATGGTATCTAGCTGCTCTCTGTTTGTGAAAAGCTGGATGGATAGATCCGCTTTAGTAGACAGAGCTTCCAGAGTTGTTATTTGCGGAGCTGTAAGCTCCTTTGGCTGATAGGCTTCTCTGTTTGTATCCGCCATAAAGATCACATCATATAGCGGGTTAGCAGCGGGTTTTACTTTGGAAAGCGTGACCTTTGCTACTGGTTTTGTATCCATACTGCGAAGAATATCCGCTTCTTCATAGCTGCCGGCCGGGAAGAGCATAATGTCAGTCTTCCAGCCCAGCTCCTCTCCTGCGAGCCGGACATATTCCAGAAAGGTTCCCTGCGTAATCATCATCTGACGGTAAAGGGGATCTACTTCTTTGGTCACCCGGGAACTGTCCGCATATAGAAAAAATACCAATGGATTCTCTTTATCCAGCTGAATTCTCCAGGGCTGCATATTATGGTTATTTGCCGCAAGAAGTCCGACAGAGGCTAAGCTTATTCTTGGGTCTTGGTATTGTACGGCATACTTTTTATCCCAGGGTTCTAAATATGTTTTCTTCATAAATCCTCCGCTAACGATGAATAGGATTAACAGTGTCAACAGACACAGGCTGAAAAATCCGGCCAGTATTAAGAATGTGAGCTTGCGTATTGATTTTAGTTTCATTTCATCGACTCCTATGCTTCAATCAGTTTCATTACCAGATGAAAGGCTTCCATTATAAATTCGTTTGTGGAAATATGATGATAATTCTTAAGGTAGCTGCTTTTTTTCTTGCCGGTATTAAAAACGCCGACGGTATATGCCCATAGAATTAAGGCAGTGCTGTGTCTGTCGAGATCTTTTCTTAGGGTTCCCTCTTCTATGCCTTTGTCAATAGCACTCACAAGATAACCGTAGACTTTTTCACCCAGCAGATAGCATTCCTTCTTGGAATCATCGCTGACGTTTGTTTGTTCATCACTGTCCTTTGTTTCATAATCCATAAGAGCATTAAAATAATGGGAATGCTTCTCACTAAAGGAAAAGAAAGTAAAAAAGATACAGCGAAGCTCACTTGCAGCTGTCTGCGGATTTTCTTCACGAAAGCTTTGTTCCAGCATTTCAATGAGCACCCGGTATCCCCGGATCATGATTTCAAAATAAATCTGTTCCTTACTGCTAAAATATACATAGAGGGTTCGTTTGCTAAATTCAGCCTCTTTGGCAACTTCATCCATGGATGAATTCTCATAGCCCTTTGTAAAAAAGACTCTTTCTGCGGCATCAATAATATCTTTTTTTCTAATTTCCTTTTCCTGTCGTTTTCGTTCGGTTAAACCCATGACTAATCCTCCTTGTATGAACGGTGTTGTATTAATATGTTTACACCGTGCTGTAGAAAAGTGTGTATGCACGATATTGAATTAAAGTATACTACTAGTTTACTTTCTTGTAAATATCTTTCTTAACTCAGAAATTTGTTAATTGCAAAAATCAATAACTACAGTTACTTTTCATATCTTGAGATATCTTGAGGCAGGTTTCTGATCTGAACAAAGCCATGTTCTTTAGCTCTTAAACAAAGCCCTTAAACTAAGCTCTCAAGCAAAAAAGACAGACATTCAGCATGATTTTATTGTGGAGATCGTAAAAAATGTTCTCTTACCACAAAATTCATGTCAAATGTCTGTCAATCAGACTATTTAGCAAGTTACACTATCTAGTTACGTTATTTGGCAAGTTATAGCTTCAATCGCAGCTTTGAAAATGAAGTATCGTATTAAATATTGTATTCATATAATCCTTATCCTACTGTCAGCTGCTAACATTATTGCTTTGGTTGAAAGCCCTTTAATCTTAAAGCATTTAATAATACAGACACGGAGCTTAAACTCATAGCGGCTGCGGCAAGCATAGGATTCAGTAACGGCCCTCCAAACAGGTGAAGAAGTCCCATTGCTACCGGAATTCCCAAGGTATTGTAGCCAAAGGCCCAGAATAAATTTTGCTTAATATTACGTATGGTACTCTTTGATAATTGAATTGCAGTAGGGACATCCATTAAATCGCTTCTCATTAAGACAATATCTGCTGACTCCATGGCAACATCTGTTCCTGAACCAATTGCAATACCAATATCGGCTTGAGCTAAGGCAGGAGCATCGTTAATACCATCCCCAACCATTGCCACCTTCTTACCTTCAGCTTGAAGTTTTTTCACTTCCTTTGCCTTATCCTGAGGCAATACCTCTGCAAGGATTCGGTCGATACCTACCTGTTTGGCAATTGCAGAAGCTGTTTTCTGATTGTCACCGGTTATCATGGCAACTTCAAGACCCATATGATGCAAGCGTTCAATAGCCTTTTTACTATTTGCTTTCACGGTATCGGCTACTGCAATAATTCCTGCAAGGTTGTCATTGAGAGCGATATACATGGGTGTCTTGCCTTCTTCTGCTAAGTGATTCACAATTGTCTCCCAGGAATCAATGGGGAGCTTCCGATCCAGCATAAGCTTTCGATTACCAGCTAATATGATATTGTTATCTATGGAGACCTCGATACCATGACCGGGAATTGCTTGGAAGGAATCCAGCTTTTTCAGCGTTAAGCCTCGTT
>JAEWMZ010000019.1 GCA_023392995.1 Bacillota bacterium | reverse complement strand
CTGTTAAAAATAAAGTTCCTGCGAAGCAAGCCAATGAAAGCTTTAGAAGTGTTCTGTTCATGAATTGCGTCCTCCAAATGTTTTCTTATTTTCTATCATTCGTGCATGCTATGTAATAAACAAGCTTATTCCATATTTGAATTAAATGTTACGTAATTATTAAATATATTACATACAGATTATAGCAAACCTTATAGATTTTGTCAACTGTGTGTCAACTTTATTTTAAAACTTAGTCAAAATTAACAAAGCAGACATATACTGGAATAAAACTCCTTCGATCTCCTATTAATATATTAAAATTGATAATTGCGAAACTCAGAAACTTTAGCTATTGTATAAACAACATATACTGTTTCGAAGCGGAAGCTAAGCCTGAAGGAAGCGTTGGAGCGCAGAATCAGTATGTGTTGTGTATACAATTAGATTAACTATATTGTTTCGTAATTACCTGATATATTAAAATAAAAGGCCACCTCAATACGAAGTACTCCGTACTTTTGGTGGCTTTGCAAGTTAATTGTTGTTTTGTTAAATGATAATACAAATCAGTCCGCCATTGCTTTCATTAATAATGCGCTGCATGGTATCCTGAAGCTTAAGTTGGCTCTCATCGGTTAATTTATTAATCTTCGTATTAATTCCTTCATCAATCAGCTGGCGGATCGTTTTACCGAAAATGTTTGTCTCCCAAATTCCTTCCGGATTCTCAGTGGCATTTGCCTTAATATAGTTCATTAAATCATTCGCCTGCTCCTGGGACCCGACAATTGGTGCAACCTCAGTAATGATATCAGCCTTGATCATATGAATGGACGGAGCTGTAGCCCTGATCTTAACGCCATATTTATTACCATGCTTCATTACCTCAGGCTCTTCAATTCTAACTTCATTCTGCAATGGCGATACGATGCCATAGCCCTTGTTTCGAACCTGATCCGCAGCCAGGGATACCTTTTCGTATTCTGCCTTTTTCGCAGCAAGCTCCCGCAGTGTAGAAATCAACTGATATTCGCCGGTAATCGGAACACCGATTAGATCGCTGAGAATTTTATAATAGTACATATCATCAAATTCTACATCCATTCTGACATTACCATTTTGCATATCTACATTGTCAATTTTGAAACGTTTGACAAAATTGCTGTTGGTATTGCAGTTGGAGGGTTTTGCATCCTTGACTTCTGTTATTTTATCAAATAACTCGCGAACAGCCTCAATCAAATCAACCTTCAGCCAATGATCATGGGGAAGCATCTCAGCCCATTTTGGCATATAGAAATCCAGCTCGGTAACAGGAAATACCGATACCAGGTTTTCCATAATACGGTTGATATCATCCTTCTTCAGCTGTTCCGCATTCACAGGAATTACAGGAACCTCGTAATCCAGGGACAATTCTTCTGCCATACGAACTGTTTCATTGGAATAGGGCTTGCTGGAATTGAGCAGTACAATAAAAGGCTTTCCAAGATGCTTTAGCTCCGCAATGGTTCTTTCTTCCGGTGCTCGATAATTATCTCTTTGCAATTCGCCAAAGCTTCCATCCGTTGTAATCACGATACCAACGGTGGAATGGTCATTGATAACCTTTCTTGTACCGATTTCAGCTGCCTGGGTAAATGGAATTTCATAGTCCAGCCAAGGAGTTCTCACCATTCTTTCATGCTGATTCTCAATATGGCCGGCAGCTCCGTCTACCATATATCCAACACAGTCAATCAAACGGATTTTTACCTTGGTTTCATCATTAAATGCGATTTCGGCAGCTTCCTTTGGTATAAACTTCGGCTCAGTAGTCATAATGGTTCTACCTGCCGCAGATTGAGGCAACTCATCGATTGCCCTTTCTTTGCTATGGACATCTTCAATATTCGGAATTACCAGGAGATCCATAAACCTTTTAATAAAGGTGGACTTTCCAGTTCTAACCGGGCCAACTACACCTATGTATATTTCACCGCCTGTCCTAGCCTGAATATCATTATAAACATCAAACTGCCCTAACATATGCCAACCTCCTTGTGGTTATAGTTAAGCATATGCAGTAGATTTTAATTCTATGAATCAAGTTGTTACAATGACAGGAATATAATTCTACGTCAATTATCAGCAGAAATCGCCTTTCTAAAAAGGAAGAAGAACCCGTTTTTCTTTGCTTGTGTACTGTCTTCAATTCTTGTTAAAAATAGAATAAGGTTATTAAAAGCTGAGAATACAGGGTGTATCTAAAAACTTCTTGCTCCAGATGGGAGGCATCACTTGTGGCAGACATGGCGCGATTTTGGGTTCGTAGTGGTATAGCTCCTAAAATTGCAGCGCAGGATACCGCAGAATGAGTAGGCAACAAGGCCTTGAGGTTTTGGAACGGATCAAAGAGTTTTCAGGCACACCCCAGCTTACGTTTTCATTTTTCCCGAGGAATAATCAGAGATTATAAAGTCATATCCTAATCATTCCTATCACAGGATTCCTCCTCTAAGCTTGAATCGGCATGAAAGGCTGTGGGTGAATTACTGCCGGAATTATTACATAAATTAGTGCCTGAGCCGTTATTCCAATTTGAGCCTGAATCATTACTCCAACTAGAGCCTGAGCCGTTATTCGAATTAGAGCTTGAACCGTTATACGAATTAGTGCCTGAATTGTTATTCGAATTATTAACTGAACCATTATTCGAATTATTATTCGAATTTGCATTGGAATCAGTTATTTGCCTCGGGATACCGACCGCATCCGTTTGCTTATTTTCACATAATTCCTTCTGAGTAAGATAAGTAGCTAAGGTATCACCCAATTGAGAAAAGGCGACGGACAAAATTGATATATCGTCCTCTGAACAACATTTAATGATACCACAAGCAATTGCCGTTATTGACATAATTAATCCACAATCATTCATTCTATTGCTCCATAACATCTATGAAATTACTTTTCGAAAGTAAGTACGTCCAAAAGCAATTTCACTTTCCAGATAGTAATTATTATATTATATGCAGCTATCCTGTTCATGAACTACAAAATATGATTGGATACGGTACGAATTCCTCGGGGTTATTGTATACAAAGCATGGCGATCTTACGCTCTTATTCTTATTTAAGCTACGCTCTTACTTAATTAAATTGAAATATTGCTGAACTGTAATTTTATTTCCCGCCAGTACAGAAATTGGCTGTTCAAAGGTAAGCGCTTTACCATCCATGGTACTGATTACGCCTCCTGCTTCTGTCAAAATAAGCGAAGCCGCAGAATAATCCCAGGGAGACAAAAGAAGCTCATAGTATAAAACAATTCGTCCCGCTGCCACATAACAAATATCAAGTGCAGCAGAACCGCTTCTTCTTATATCTAAGGACTTGTCGAATAATAGACGGGCAATTCGAAAGGTTTCATCTGCCATTTCACGGTAATAGGGTATTGTTCCAACAGAAACAACACCTGCTTCCAGTGAAAGCTCCTTCATAACAAGCTGTCTACCATTCAGAAACGCTCCTTTTCCTTTTTCAGCTGTAAAAAGTTCTTTTAAATAGGGATTATAAACTACGCCAAGTATTATCTCATTGCGCAGCTTCAAAGCGACTGATATCAGCTATGCCTGTAATCGAAGATAAAGTTGGTGGTGCCATCTATGGGGTCAATAATAAAGCAATAATCTTTGTTTGTCTGTCGGGCATTCCCAGCATCCTCTTCTTCTCCGATGAAGCCTGCTTCCGGTAAAACGACGGAAAGCTCGCGGTATAGA
>JAEWMZ010000456.1 GCA_023392995.1 Bacillota bacterium | reverse complement strand
CGAAATCCGGTCTGTCCTACCGGGGTCATACTCATATCCACCAGCTCGACTTCCAAATCCCTTAGCGCATGGTTATTTGTTGCATTGCTTTCTCCTCCCAGCTCGCTCATTGCTTCCATAGCGGATTCGCCGAACCTTACCCGGATTTTTGCACCCTTTTCACCGGAAGCTCTCCAGCAAAAAATTTGAATTCCTCCATGAAGCTCCTTTCCAAAATCAAGAAGAATCGATGGAACGGAGCCATTATGTTCAAGCACACAGGGGTTCTTCGGTACAATGGTAATCTGGGGACTGCGATTCTCCAGTAAGGCACTGCTATTTTTAATTGTACTTTTCTCTCCGGCAGACTCCCACAGGATTCTGGTTGGATTGATATAGTTGTATTTCATTCCGCTTCTCCTTCAAAAAATTCATTCTCCTTCGATTTGTCTGCATCAGCAAAGAGAATACTTGGATTTAGGATACTGTCATAAAGCTCTTCACCTATCAAGGCTCTTGCCCTGAGAATATGCTTTTTTTCCTTCTCCGTATCCATATCCTTCATAACATAATAAATCGGCTTTGGTTCTCCAAGTGTATCATCCTCATTTAATCTGCGAATCCCAAGATTCAAGCCAAATTCATAACGGTTATCCACATAAGCATGATGTGTCATAAGATCAATCGTATCGAGCTTTCTTGCCTTCTCATATGCAAGACAATAGGCAGCTGCCCCCTGCTTTTCACTAAAGCTGTCACCTCTTGAATTGAAGCCCTGCTCCGATAAAATAATCCGGCGGGGTTTTCCTTCATATAGATACTCCGGTTGTGACAAATATGCGGGTAACATTTCAATATTTTTAAAGGTAATTCTTGTTGTACTAAAATCAAAGGAGGCACTTCGATCATTATAAAAATCAGGATACATTAAATTTTCCGGATACGGATGGTATGCGATACCCCAGTCAAAGTCTCCCTCTTCCTTGGAATATTTATTTAAATAGTCAATTACCTCCCTGCCTTTATAAAAGCGCTCTGGAAATTCCGGCTTTAAGGTAGACGTCCAAAAATGATCCAGAGAGACATAAATTCGAAAGTTACTATAGTATTTGCGGGCACTTAACCAGGCCAGCCGCAGAGCTACTGTATATTCCTTCACATAATCGGCAGCCTCCATTTCTCCGGCGTTTCCCCACACATACTGGCTGTTAATCTCATTGGATATAATCATGCCGCACATACGTCCATATCTGCCATCTTCTCTTGCATAACGTTCCGCTAAAAATTCAACAAAGGCTTTATAATATTCCTGACCTTCTTCTGTTTCCATATTGAAAGCACTGATATAAGCGGAGGAATCCTCCCAGTCATAGTTAGGGTGAATCACCTTTGATAACAACGCTTCTTCTTTTTGACTATCAAATAGCTTTGGTGAATTCAGCAAAATCCCCGTTACTAGGATCCCATATTCATAGGTTTCCTGCATATATCGATCTAATTTTTCCACTGCTTCTTTTATAAAATAGAAGGTTCTCCCATTGCACACGTAGGAAAAGGTAGACACATTGTTGCTCAGGGTCATAAAAGCAGGAAGATTAATGTTAATCAGGGATTGCTTGATTCCCAATACCTTCAGGTCTTCACCGTATGCCGCTAAGGCCTTAATGGTATCCGGCTGCGGATATGGATAATCCCAGCGGGAAATGTGATTCAGCTTTGTGACGAATTGCTTTCCCTTTATCGTATTACCATCAATTACTATTTGAAATCTGTGAGCGCTCCTATCATAACCATAGAAAAATCTTGGAATGCTGATATAGTTCTCCTGAATAATAAGGTCTTCCCTCTTCAGTGTTTTTCTATCCTCATCACTATTGCAGGGCAAAAACTCCTTCACTTTAATATCCTGGCTATGTACCGCTTCATCCAGCTCAAATTGCAGTAATACTTCGCTTACTTTAATTGCTTTTACCTCCATAAAATACCCTCCCAACTGTGAGCTTACCGAAAAGCTCCCGCAATAGCAGCTATCCCGGTATTTTCTTACCGTATATACAATAACGCTAGAACTACTCTACAACTTCATTGCCTTTTAACTGCAACCTTACTGCAATTTCACTACAACTTCACTGCAACCTCACTTCAACTTCACTACAACTTCACTACAACTTTACTGCAACTTCACTATAACCTCACTGCAATTTCACTGCAATTTCACTACAACTTCACTACAACTTCACTACAACTTTACTGCAACTTCACTACAACTTCACTACAACCTCACTATAATTTCATAATGACCTGCCTCTAAAGAAATTGGCTGTCCGATTGGCTTTGCTGTCTGACTATTTACCGTAACACTATTCGCATTTCCAGGTAAAATAAGTTCTGCCTGGGCATCGAAGGGGATTGTAATGCTATAAATTACGTTCTCACCTTCCCGCTTCCAGCTGCACTGATATAATCCTGATGCCGAAAAATACTCACCTTCTACCCAGGTAAACCGGGAATCAACTTGCGGTCTCAATATTGCTTTTTTAAACCCGGGTGCCTCTTCGATTGGATTGAATCCGCACATATAACGGTACATCCATTCCACGATGGACCCGTAAGCGTAATGGTTCATACTATTCATACCGGTATCGCTTACCAGCCCGTTGGGAAGTACGGAATTCCAGCGTTCCCAAATCGTAGTCGCTCCCATATTGATTTCATATAACCAGCTTGGGAAATCTTCATTTAAAAGCAGTGTATATGCATAATCTTCTAATCCATTTTGTGATAGTACCGGGCATAGATAAGGGGTTCCAACAAAGCCTGTATTCAAATGAATCTGATTTTCTTCCAGTTTTCTCTTTAGCTCAAGAGCTAAACCGGCTTTTAATTCCCTTGGGGCAAAATCCATATAGAGAGCCAAAACCAGTGCAGTCTGCGTATCCTCTTGCAGTTTTCCGTCTATAAAATATTTCTTCCAGATCGCCTTTTTTACTTCCTCCGCCAAATTGTCATAATACTCTGCTTCCTCGACCTTGCCCAGTACCTTGGCAGCTTTTCCTGTAAGCACCGCCGAATAGTAATAATAAGCGGAAGCTACATAATACGGATCTGTTCCTCCAAAGCTGCTGCTCTTATCCGGGTTATCCAGCGCAAGCCAGTCAGCATAATGAAACCCGCTTTCCCAAAGTCTTTTGCCACCATTATGGATATCGTCCTGACTCTTTATGTAATCCACCCAGCTTGTCATATTCTCAAACTGGCTTTCCAGCATTGTTTTATCACCGTAGAATAAATACATTGTCCAGGGAATTACTGTTGCCGCATCACCCCAGGCACAGGAGCCATACTGCTTATCCTCACCCTGGCCGATTCGGTCAATTGTGATCTGCAAAACATCCGGTACTACATGAGGTACCGCACCACCTCGCACTCTTTGTTCTAACAGCATGTCATATAAGAACTTATGATAAAAGGATGGGGTATACATATTAAAGCTTGCCGTAGCGGCAAACACCTGGGCGTCTCCGGTCCAGCCCATACGCTCGTCCCTTTGAGGGCAATCGGTTGGTACATCAACAAAATTCCCCATTTGGCTCCAAAGAGCATTCTCAAACAGACGGTTCACTTTTTCATTGGAGGTTGTAATCTTACCCACATGTTCCAAGTCAGAGTGAAGCACACATGCCGTAAAATCCTTCAGATCAATTTCATCCATTCCCATTATTTTGGCATAACGAAATCCATAAAAAGTAAAGCGCGGCCTTATACTTCTTTCTTTCCCATCCGAAGTATAAATAAATTCTTGCTTTGCTGTTCTAAGATTTTCATTATAAAAATTATCCTTCTGCAATAGCTCGCCAAACTGGATTTTCACCTTATTTCCTTTTGGCAGATGACATCGAAATTCAACCCATCCCGTCATAACCTGTCCAAAATCGATTACCTGTTCTCCGGTAGGCGTGTGTAATAACTGAAGGGGAGCAAGTCGTTTTGTAATTCTAAGGGGAGGACTGAGTCTCTGCATTAGCGGTCCGCAAGGAACCGAGATCAATTGCGCATTCACAAAATTCTTAGTATCACAGTGAAGGTCAGACCAATTCACTTCTTTGTTCGCGTCATATTCTTCTCCGTCATAGATATTACTGTGAAGAACCGCAGAGGGATGGCATAACCAGCTTTCATCGGTGGTAACATAGATGTGAGTATCATCCTCCAGGGTAATATCAAGTTCACAAAGGAAGGCAAACCGATCTCCGAATAACTCTGCCAGATGTTGATGAAAGCCAAATCTTCCTTTGTACCATCCATTTCCCAGGATTGCACCTATTCCATTCCCTCCTTCCTGCAAATGCGCTGTAATATCATAGGTCTGGTATTGCACCCACTCCTCATAGTCGTTATAAAACGGAGCCAGATATTCATCTCCTACCTTCTGTCCATTGATTTCAAGTTCATAAAGTCCTAAGCCTGTTACATAGGCTCGGGCAGCTTTTACTTTCCCTGGAACCTGGAATTTTTTATGCATGAGCGGATGAACTTCCTTTTCAAAAGGTGAGGTAATCCACTGTGCTTTCCAGGGTTGTTCTCCCTTTCCTGTTTCGAACCAGGCGGGTTCGCTGATGGCAGATTCACCATTCTCTGCCCACACCATAACGCGCCAGTAATAACGGGTGCAAGGTAATAAGCTTATGTTTACTGTATATCCTAAGGAACTAATCTCATTGCTAATACCACTATCATGAACAATGGCTTCAAATGAATCATCCAAAGCAATCAAAAGCCTGGCAGCTTTCTGATATTTGCCTGTGGTTTCGGAAGTAATCCAGGAAAAAGTCGGCTCATGAATTAGAAACCCCAAAGGATTTATAAGATGATTTGTCATCAAATGTGTAATTTTCATTTTGCTGTCTCCTTATAATGTGAATTGAGCTTCGACAATTGCGAAATACCTGCCGTATGTTCAGTTTTAAGTTTCACAATTGTCTATTCTTTAAATTATATAAATACAAATTTTTATTTTGCCAACCTGGTAAATAAATCCTCAAAAAGTTTATCCCTATTGATGTAATAAACGTACCGTATAAAATGTCTCGTTTTATCAACACTATAGTGATGATCGTATTCCGGTATAGGGCTATGCTCCAGCCGATCTAGCATAAAATCCTCATCCAGAAGCCATGCCACTGCACAAACATCCCAAATAGGGCGGCTCCAAAAAAGACCTGCACCGGATTTTTTCGCTTCTTTTTCTGTTACATCCACCAAATAATCGCAAAGTTTGTTCTTTCCCCGAAGCCAATATTCCAGCTCCGGACCGGTTGTTGAAAATGCAGAAACCACTCCCATACAAGGCAGCTGAACCAGAGGTACACCACAGCCAAATACTACTCTGGCGGCTGCAACATCCTGAAACATATTAAATTCTTTGCTATCATGCCACTCAAAAGAATGTCCCCCTAGCCAAATGATCACAATCCTATGAATAATTTCTGGAGCCAGCAAAATAGCTGAGGCTACATTGGTAATAGCGCCAATAGCAATAACATAAAGTGGCTTTTCCTCAGAATAAGACATCGCACGTTTCGCAAGATCCTCTGCTGCAGGAGATAGCACTGCTTTTGTCTCTGACGGAAGGTACTTTATAGAGCCCTTATAAACCATCTCCTTAAGCTCTTCTCTTTCCATTAACTCCAGAATATTCATAATCTCAGCATAGCTTTTTTCCATACCGTCTTGCGGACCGGATGATTTCGTATTAAAAAAGGGGGCGGCATAGATTGCCTTTAATTTCAGTTTACGGTCGGATTTAATTAAGTATGCCAACGCGAATTGGTCATCAATCTCATTATAAGTATCCGTATCAATCACCACATCCACTGACTCCTTCGGTCTCTCCAGACGTCTTATCAATATATCCTCTTTCATAAAATTATCCTCTTTTCCTTTCCAGGCTTGGATATATATTGCCTTATCCATCACATGCGCTACCCCTTCACAGCTCCTGAAGTTAATCCTTCCATGTATAGTCTTGAAGTGCCGGAGAATAGTATCAGTAATGGAATGGTAGCAAATACAAATCCGGCAACCATGGAACCTATGTCTACTGTACCGGCAGCAGATTGGAATACGCGGATGGCAACGGTAATTACCTGTTTTGAATTACTCTCGATTGCCATAAGCGGCCAGATAAAGTCATTGTAATAATCGATCATTTTCATTACCACGATGGTAGCCAGTATGGGCTTTGATAATGGAATTGCCATCTTAAATAATGCTTTTAATTCGCTGCAGCCATCAATTCTTGCAGATTCAAAAACCTCCGTCGGAAGCTCTTCCATAAAGGTTCTGCACAAGAGAATACCAAATACCTGCCCTCCGGATACCCATGGAAGAATTAAAGCCCACCAGGTATTATATATGCCATAAGTCTGCATCAACGTATACTGCGGTGTTAAGGTTAAAACTCCCGGAACCATCATTAAAGCCAATATAGCAAAAAATAGAATGTTCTTTCCCGGAAAGCTTAGCTTGGCAAACACATAGCCTCCATTCGCAGATAGGAGTGTTGTTAGAAAAGTAGCGACCGATACCACGATCATGGTATTTATCATATTCGGAATCAGCATCCCAATGGCCTTATTATAGTTACTCCATTGCAGCTGTCTTGGCAGGGACCAAAAATCACTATAGATTTGCGCGTTTGATTTTACTGACAATATAAGCATTAAGATGATAGGTATAAATGCCAGCAAAAGAAAGACCGAAGCAATGACAGCAATTAATACTTGAAATGATGCGGATTTGAGCTTTTTACTGTTTCTATTAATTTTCAAGTTAATCTCCTCCCTTAATCATTCTTTGCTTTAGAACGCATGTTGATTATCGTTCCCAGCATAATGAATATAAACATGACAAGACCCAGGGCACAGGCATAGCCATATCTTCCGAACTTCGTTGCATTATAATACAACTCCAGGCCTGGTACATAAGTGCTGGTGCCGGGTCCTCCACCGGTTAAGATATAGACCGACGAAAAGTCTTGGACGATACCGATAAAGGTTAGTACAATCATCATCTTGATTTGTGAAGAGATCATTGGCAGCTGTACTTTCCAAAAGACCTTCCAGCGTGTTGCTCCGTCTACCTTGGATGCTTCCATCAAAGAGGCATCAATACTAATAAATCCGCCATAATACACCAGGAATGCTAATGCATTGATAAATGGAAATCCCATGAATATAATTGCCCATATAGCAGTCTTTGGATTGCCCAGCCAAACTCTCTGAAGCTGCTCCAGCCCCACCTTACCAAGTACCTGATTAATCAAACCAATGGTTGGATCATAGATTTGCTGCCACATCAGGGTCGATACGATTCCCGGTACTACCATAGGTAAAACAAAGAGAAATCGAAAGACAAACTTCTCCTTCATCCCCTTCATAGAATATACCAACCACGCGATTAATACGGGTACGGTCAATATCTTTAAGATACCAAAAACCAGCATTAAGCCTAGATTCCCGAGCCCGATTAAGAAATACCCCTCAGATAGCATTATCCGAAAGTTATCCAGTCCGACAAATTTTATTTCAGCTAAGGTATTAAAATCCTTTGACCAATTGGTAAAGGCACGGGTAATAGCTATAAATACAGGGGTATAATTAAAGAAAATAAGTAGGATAAAGGTTGGTAGTAATAAAATATAAGGCACTCGGTGTTTATATAAACTTTTTCCAGCCTTCACCAAAACTTCTTTTGCCTTCTGCACAGTCATAAAAAGTCCAAGCAAAGTAATTACCGGTAAGAGAACTGTAAGAAGCCGCAGTAGCCCTTTCAGCTGTATTAATACATCAATATTATTCAAACTTTCACTATCGATCTTACGTATCGTTCCAGAAAGCAAACTTATATAAATTCCCTGATCAACAGACATAATCCCCGTTACTGTATTCGAGAAACGTTTCGAAAATATCTGCTTATTATCGCGATTAATAATATAAAGAAATCCTTCTTTTGTACCTATAATAATATGATCTCCCGTTGAGTCCGTACCTGCCACTACTGCTGTAACCGCATAATCAGTCGCCGGCCTGCCACTGCCGATTAAATTCAGTTCTTCATCAAAGATGGCAAAGGACGCATCGCTTAGTAGTGCTGCATAATTATTCTCTCCACTGATTCGTACTAAATCTACCAATTCATATTTGGTCTTTAATTTTCCAAGCTCCTGCCCCTGCTTATCAATTTTGATTATTTCACCACGGTTGTTAACAAAAATTATGTTGTTCTCCTCCGCCGTATAAGCCAATCCTTTAATCTGTGTCTTATATGGAATATTATGAATCAACTCACCTTGCAGGGAATAGATTAATATATTATGCTTTGCGGTATTAACTCCTGCGGAAACAAGTATTTCCTGTCCATCCTTTGTAACATCTATATCATATATTCTTCGCTCAACATCAATGGAATTGATTGCTTCGCCTGTATCCAAATTAATTATGTAAACAAAATTATCTTCGTTTCCCGCATACACAAGCCTTTGCGTGGAATTTACAATCAATTGGCGAAACGGTCCTTTGGCATCCATAGTCCAAAGCAGCTGATTTTCTTCATTATAAGCAATTAATTTATTGTTATAAGTTCCCACCAAAGTGATCTTTTTCTCTGTATCATAAGCTAAACAGTTATTTTGCAAGGAAGTGTCAATCTCTGTACCCTTCACAATATCAGTACTTTTTTTGACCATAGAAAATAAAAGAAAAGAGGATATTGATAAAATGGCAAAAACGATAGTGATATAAAACCATCGCTTATTTATGTTACTAAGCTTCATAATGTATACATTCCTTTCTTTTATGGAGCTGACAGGCAATTGCGAAACAATATAGTTTTTGTAATTGTATACACAACACATACTGTTTCTTCGCTTCAACGCTTCCTTCGGGCTTAGCTTCCGCTTCGAAGCAGTATGTGTTGTGTATACAATAGCTTAAGTTTCTGAGTTTCGCAATTACTTAATGGAGCTAATCGTTCCTGGGATGCTGCTTCACCAGTTTTATAGTCTTTCAGAGTAAAATTCCCCTGCCCGGATCAGGAGGGGAATTCTGCTCTTCGCTCATTTATAACGACTTTTCCATTACAAATGAGTATCTCCTTACTTATTGACCTGTCGGTGCATTTTGTGGATTCTCCAAATCTTTCTCACTAACACCTGACGTTTCCATAGCGGTTGGAAGATAGGTATTAATATTTTCCTGATGTTTCTTTGCCCAATCCTCTACTGTAATATCACCATTCAGAAAATCATAGGAATAGTCATAAAAAGCACGGTAAGATTCTTGAATATCTCCGGAAGTTCCGGCTAAACCTCTTGCCAACATCTGTCCATAACCCTTTTGTGAGTTACCCACGAAGGATAAGCTGCTGTAGGCTTCTTTTAAATCAGCTGGAAGTTCAACATTATATACCAGGCTTGGGCCGTTTGGAACCATTTCTGCTGCAAGGCCTGCATTTAACCATTTTGTATAGCCTTCCTCGGAAGAATAATACATCAAAAAGTCAACTACCAAATCATCATGTGCCTTATCCTTCTTAATCGCTCCGATAAAGCCATTGGCAACCTCAATAGTTCTTGCAGGTGCCTCGATTCCTTCTCCTTCCATCGATGGCATATTAAAGGTTCCTAAATCAAATTTCTGAATTCCTTCAATCTTTTCGTCATTACTGGTAACTGCCTCGCCAGAGCTTACCTTTGCCATATCATTCTTAAAAACCACTAATCTCCAAGCACCATCTACGATCATGGCTGCTTTTCCCTGATAGAACAACGGTATCGGATCCTTGGTTCCAAAGAATGCATCTCCTCCAGTGTATTTTGGAAATACCTTTGCAAAGTTCTGCCATACGGTCTTCATTCCATCATCCACATAGTAAGCACCGTCCTTCACTGCTTTAAAGGCTCTTACCGTATTGTAATTAACCTTCCAGGAATCGTCGTTATAAGGATCGGCCGGGTCATATTTCCAGATTCCGTCCACATCGGGGTCGTAGCAATAATCACCCTTCTGCGCACGAAATTCATTAATCATGGATCTCGTCGTTTGATCCGCATAAATCTGCGCCAGCCAGCCCATCTGATTCGCCCAGAAGCTGTCAAAGGTTCCCGGGATCGAGATTGCCTGATATCCGGCTTTATCAATCTTCTCACAAACATCAACCAGCTCGTTCCAGGTAGTCGGGGGCTGAACACCTACTTTTTCAAATATCTGTTTATTATATAGCCAAATTACCTGAACTGACTCCAAGCTTAATGAAGTCCATTCACCTCTTGCCAGGTCACGAACCTGCATCTGGTAATTAAACTGGTCTGTCCAGACACCATCGGAATACGGACTGTCCTTATCGGCATATTCCATATAGTTGATGGATTTACCTACCGCTGCAGAGCCGGCCAGGTTAATATTAACGATATCCGTAGTAGGATTTTCTGTATTATAAATATTTTGAACCCATTCCCCATACCCTTCCACAGGCTTTAGGTCCACAACAACCTTTACATCTGGATATTTTGCGGTATAAGCATCTGCAACCGCCTGCCAGGCCTCTTTCGCACCTGGTTGTGCCTGAACATTCACTGTGATTGTTCCTTTTCTTACGATATCATCCGTTGCTGCATCCGTTCCGGCTTCTGCCTGCGTATCGGTGACAGCACTATCTTGAACAACAACATCACCGGCATCCGAATTATTATTCTTGCTGCAGCCAGCAAAGGAACCTAATACTAAACTAGAGGATAATAATAAGCACAATAATCTTTTTACTCTCATAATTTACTTCCCTTCCCATACAAATTTATTTCTTTGCTTCCATAATTGACTCTCTGCGGATAAATCTTGCTTCTATTGTATTACTTGAAAGAGGTTCGACTTTAATTTTTTCAATTAACAGCTGCATCAGAGAACGCCCGACCTGAAATGCTTCCACATCCATCGTAGACAGGGTTGGTGATAGATAACTTAAAATACTTAAGTTATCACAGCCTATGATTGATACCTCCTGGGGAATTTGAATTCCAGCTTCCCTAAGCACCTTCATCGCTCCCATGGCCATTAAGTCATTCAGTGCATAGACAGCGGTGAACTCCTCGTTTCTTGCCAAAAGCTCTGTCATAGCCCGAGCCCCCTCCGCTTCGTCCGTACGTCCACCGGAACAAGCATCCACGATTAAGCTGGAGTTTAAATCAAGTCCGTGGTTATCAATCGATTTTACAAAATTCTGATAGCGGACATTGTCCTGATCTAAGGGGATACCACATAGCATCGCTATCTTGCTATGGCCTCTTTCCACAAGGCATCCAATCATATCATCAATTGCCTTTTGGTAATTCATATATACATTTTCGCCGACATATACACAGGGAGGTCCTATTTTTAAGTAATTGTCAACCCTTTCACTACCCATTGCAAATATAATTCCGTCAACTCCTCTGCTGGCCAGCTCCATCACTGATTCCTTATTCGATACGTCAATCGACAAAACGGAAACAATGTATCCGGCTTCCGATGCAATCGATTGAGCCCCTTCCAGGATTTCGCAGTAATATGGATTTTTCAAATTATCCACCAGCATTGCAACATGTCTTGTCTCTTTTGTAACTAAGCTTCTTGCTATCATGTTCGGTCGGTAACCCAGTTTATGTACAGCAGCAAGAACTCTTTCTCTCACTTCAGGTGTTACATTTTTTGTATTATTTACTACATAGGATACGGTAGCTTCTGATACCTTCGCTAGCTCAGCTACCTCTTTTCTTGTTACCATAATGTTCCCCCTCATTTGGTGTAATTTACACGATTATCATTTGGTTACGCGCGTAACTAATCCGGAAAATAAAAAACAAACGACCTCTGTGTTTGTTTTTCATTTAATTAGACTATATCACAAGCCTTACGGAAAATATATAGTCATTTTTTCTAATATATTAATATTTTTTTATGCAATATGTATATCATCTTTGAAAAAAATCTTTGGAATCAAATAATTATATTCAATTTCCAGTAGTAAAATGAGCTTTCTTATTCCAGATCAGACAAAGGAATTATAATCTCCGTACAAATGAAACACCTTCAAAAACTTGTTCCTATCACTTCTAGGCTTGATCCTAACTCTTTTTTACTAGTTCTTATCTCTTTTGGGCTTAATCCTCTCCCTCTTGTACATATGCTTCCATTTCTTGTACTCTTTTCCTGTAAACCTTTGCTCCAAACAATAAGGGCACAAGTGGAAGAACCACTAAAATCGCAGCCCACCTATAAATGCTTTCTGTGGGAATATTTTCTGTAATACCGTACTCATTGATAATACTTCCAGCTCCATTTTTGATTATAATATTGCCGATGGAGGTACCAATAACCATTGGAATCAAGGTAAAAAACAAGATACGTATCCCCTCAAACTGCCCGCGACTTTCCTGGGGATAAAGCTGCTTTACCCACATTGTCATACTCTGTACAACCAGGATATAGCCTGCACCCGCTAAGAAAACAGCAAAAAACAGAAAAAGGTTTTGTGAGCTGAATACATTCTGTGTATTTACATTTTCCGGACGAATAAATAACGCTAAGAGCCAAAGGCCGGACATATTGATAATAATAGCCGCAAATGCAATCATTGGAGTCTTGTTGCGATTAATCAGTTCAATACCAGGAATCACAAGCAAGGATGCGAGCAAAAGACTAATGCCCTGAATCATTCCCATACTGTCAGCGGCAAAGCCCATCCGATATATCATCCAATTCCCCATATGTACAAAGTATATATTGAAGGGGACAAAAAATAATGCGGTGGTAATACATACCAGAAGAAGCTCCTTTTGACTTTGCATGCCTTTAAACTGGAAGACCGCACTAAACTGCTGCCATAGGGTACCACTCCTGTGCGGCCTAAGCGCCTGGCTGTCCTTTAAAAACAGCAAGGATATTACGCCTGTAAGAATTACAAACATGCCCATGCACCAAAACAAACGATTATAATTATCATTACTGCCAATCAGCAATCCACCGACCACGGTACCAATAATGGTCCCAATTACTGGTAAAAATGCAAGTACTGCCCCTACCTGTCCTCGATTTTTGTCTGTGGTTAAATCATTGCTCCAGGCATTGAACCCCGAGTCATTGCCCATAGAGCCAAAAAAGCTCATAACATTATCGATCAAAATAACTAGAAATGCAATTAACATTGATGTTTTAGAACCCATGTCTACTGCACCTTTATTTAAAAACTCCGTAGCTCCAAATAGAATTGTACAGATCCCCCAGGCAATATAGCCCAGCGATATAAATCTGCGACGGGAGCCAATACGGTCAGACAGGGTACCAAATAAAAAAGTACTAAAGGTAGTCACTAGAGCACTGGTAATTACCATTAGGGTAACTATCGTTGAATCCTTGGCAATTTTTGCGTAAACGAAGGTATTAAACCACTGATTTTCAATATTCCAGCATAATTGTCCGGCTAGACCCAGGCTCCAAAGAAGAAGCCAAAAATGAGCGGAAGATGTTTTTGTTTTCATAAAATGACCTCTTTCTAATTGTTGACTTGGCAACTACTTTTTGATAGCTGTTATTCTAAAAAAATATTTACCAAGAAAGTAAAATAACTGTTTATTAATTTTACTCTTATTGGAATGAAAAGTCAAATTTACCATGAAAAGCTGCCTGGTATCCCAGTTAACGCTCCCAGCTCCATGTATCATAAGCCGCATACTTTTTCCAGGATACCAGTTAGAGCGTTCCCACTGCTGGTATGGCATCTGATAATTTCTGCATTATTTCTTTCTGCTTCCGCTACTGCACAATATGCCATTTGGTGAGAAACTGTATTCGTAAACAGTATAACGACATCCGGACATCCTATCTGGTTTCCCAGCTTCGGAATCATCTGGGTAAATACTTTAGCCTTGCAGTTATACTTCTTGCAGATTCTCTTATACTGACTAATCATTCTATCATTTCCTCCAATAATAACAACGCTCATAGTATCTCCTTTCCGAGCCATCAGGTGGCCGAACAAATCGGGTAACCGCCTCTTAAATACTTTATTTCAGGGTCAATCTGTGTTTCCTATGGTTATCCATTATACAATTATATATTGCATAAACGATATTCATATATATCTTATATGTAATATATGTTATTATATGCATTTTTTTTCTTTTGTCAACTAAAATTTTAAATTAGGCCCTTATTGTTCATGCATCTTCTTTCTGATCCATTTTTATCTATATTTTTATTTTTTACAATTTTATTGTTCGACTTTCATCATAATTATATGTTTTTTTCTGCTTTTCCCATCCCACCTGTATATTAATCAGATATATTAATCAGATATCTCCCCCCTTGCCAAAGACATGAAAAACACCTTTCTGTATCGGTTCCCTTCCCTTGAACGTATCAAAAAAATGGAATCGATCACCAGAAAGGTGTTTTTTATCATTTACTATATACCTCAAACTCTGCTATCTGCCCTGCGCCGGCTCCTGAATTCTTGGTAATAACCAACTGTACATATCTTGCCTCTGTTTCGTCAAAGGATAGTTGCACTTCGTTGCCGGTATCCGGGTCAAAAAGACATTCCACAGCTTTCACCAGCTCCGTAAAGTTGGTTCCATCCTCGCTGACATTCACAGCTATGAGCTGGGTGCGCTTTCCCCAGATAGCCAGCGGATTCAACGCCAGACGTATGGCATGAATCTTTGTAGGCTGTTCCAGATCTACCGTCAGCGTATTCGGATATTCCGGCTTCCCCTCCCAGTAGGAGGCTCCGTCCGTCTTTCCGTCTACCGCCTTGGGTGCATTATAAACCTGGGTATAGCTGCTGGCCGTGGCTTTCTTATCCAGTGCAACATTTTGCCCTTCCGGTAAGACTGCTACATATTCTTCTTTAACAAAGTCCGGATGCTCCTGTGCCTCTGTCTGCTGGATCGCCTTAACAACAGTTACATTAGCAGCAGGAATTGCCTGCGGGGGCTCTGCTATACCGAATCTCATATAAGCAAAGACTGCTATATTTGCTGCGACTAAAATTACGATTATTATTCTTCTAATTATCTTCATAATCCTCCCATCTGCTGCTGATTACAGCTTAACCTGAAAGCTATTCGATCACTATGTTTTTTGTCGTAGCTGCGTCGACCTCAAATTTTCCATTTTCAATGCTGGTGATAGACTGTCCAAGAATGTTCAGATTCTTAATTGTCACGCCCTCTACGGTATGTGTCTCATCAAAGCCCTTAATTCTGGACGAATTGAACTTACCTGCTAATACGGTTACACCATCAATCAATACATTTCGTATCTGTCCCCGTTCCTTCGTGGTAGACCAGTTAGAGCTTTGGGCTATATTGCAATCAATCAGATAAGGCATTTCATCCGCATCACCGGAGCCCATCTGTGCATTTTCCACCGTAATATTGCGAAAGGTTACCTCGCTAATGATAGCATCATCAGCATTATGCACGGAGATTACAGGCTTATGAAAGTTATTCAGTACGGTAATGTTTTCAAAGGTAACTCCGCTGATCACTGCATTTTCTTTCTTTCCCTTATTGGTTTCATAACCGAGCTCCATGGACTGAGCAAAATCCGTCCAAAGCTGATTATTTTGAAAAACAATATCCTTAGAATCACCCGTATAGTTCTTCACTACCAGCGAATCATCCCAGCTTCTGACGAAGCAATTCTGCACCAGATAGTTCTCACAGGATTGCAAGGTAATACCATCCCCGTTCGGTCTGGAGGAAATGATCTTAATGCCGTCGATAACACCGTTTTTGGAGGAGTTTGCGGAGCATACCCAGGCATTGGGATTTAAAACGAGGATATCTCTTAGCTCAACATTCTCACAATAATCAAATTTGAGGGGAACAAGTGCAGTCTTCCCAGTCCAGCCATCAAAGGCAGAACCATCTAGTATTCCTCTGCCCATTACTTTAATATTGGAGGCATAATTTGCGTTAATAATACCGTGTACTACCGCTCCTCCTGCCAAATATAAGGTTTGATTATCCTCCAGTATAATGCTGTCGATCTTCCATTCCCCTGGCCCTATGTAGACAACATTCTGATCTCCCTCCTTGGGAGGATTCACTTCCAAGGGATTTGCAAAGATGTGAAGTGCACGGGCAGGAGAATCGTTGAACGTTAAAGTATAGGTATCTGGCTGTGTAATTGTGAAAGTTACGGTATGCTTTTCTTTATCTATCACTGGCTGAAGGTTATCAGCTACCGGGCTGAGCTTGACAGATTCCAGCTCCATTTCCGGAACTTCTACCTCTATGGTTGCAGCTCCTTCAAAATCAAAATAGGTAATTGGTGTCCTCGACTGGGGCGGCATATAATCTGCAAACCAGCTTCGGTTATGATTCACATTGGTATCATAAACATAACAGTCATATCCATTGACCGTTACCATTGTGTCCGTACAATGCATAAGTGAAAAATCCCTCTGGCTTTCACTGACGGTCTTTCGATCCTCCGCCGTTGCCGCTTTTAATGACTTGGGGCCTTCATATAGCACTAATTTTGAGTCCTCCATGTTTCGCATTGCAGTTACAGATTCCTTTCTATCTCTCGTTGCCAGAATAAGCCCGATCAGTCCTACTCCTAAGCCAAATATGATCACCCATTCCAATATGGTAATACCAAGCTTCCTTTTCTTCATAAGATTCCTCCCATCTTGTTCTATATATAAGTTACTTTTATCCTTCAGAAATTTATGAATCTTCCTGTCCCTTCCTCATCGTCTGCTTCGCCTTAATTCTTTATTCAATCTATCTATACATTTGAAAATCTTTATGATACTATTTAATTGGTTTAACATTAAACTTAGTAATTGCGAAACTCATTAACTGAAGATATTGTATACACAGCAGATACTGTTTCGAAGCGGAAGCTAAGCCCGAAGGAAGCATTGGAGCGAAGAAATAGTATCTGTTGTGTATACAATTATGAAAATTATATTATTTCGCAATTGCCATACCATTAAACTTATCAGAAAGGAACAACAATATGTCGACTATTAAAGATATAGCCAATATTGTCGGCGTGAGCTGCACAACAGTATCTAACGTCATACATGGCAGAGCCGGCCGTGTTTCTGCCGAAACAATAGCACGTATTAATGAGGCCATTGATCAATTAGGTTATATTCCTAATATGTCTGCCCGTTCCTTGGTATCCAGCTCCTCTAAAGTGATTGGTATGATCAGCCATTTGACTGCAAATACCAAAGAAACCATTGTCGAAGACCCCTTCCACTCTGCATTTATTGGTTCCATTGAAAAGACGCTGCGTGAAAACGGTTATTACTTAATGCTAAGAGCAGTTGAAACGACTGCGGATCTGGTATCCTTTTTACGTAACTGGAATGTGGATGGCCTATTTTTTACCGGTGTCTTTCAGGATGAATTCTATGATGCGCTGAATGGCCTGAACATTCCCATTGTTTTGATCGATAGCTATGTTCCGCCCTCCAGGATGTGCAATGTGGGTCTCGAGGATTATAAGGGCGGCTATGAAGCCACTCGCTATTTGATCGCTAAGGGGCATCGTAACATTGCCTTTGCTTCCCCCACGATTAAAAACCGAGGCGTTGTATCCGAACGTTTTCTTGGTTATAAGCAGGCACTTTCTGAGGCTTCCATCCCTTTTCATAGCGAATATGTCTTTGAGCAGGAGCTTGATGTGGAAACCACCATTGCTCTTGGACGCAGGCTTGCCCAGGTGGAGGACATCACCGCAGTCTTCGCTACCGCCGATATTCTGGCAGCCGGAATTATGGCAGGGGTTCAGCAATCGGGCAAACGCATACCGGATGACATCTCTGTCATTGGCTTCGACGACATTAATTTATGCCGTCTGATCTCACCTGCATTAACAACCATCCACCAGGATGCCCCGTATAAAAGTAAGCTGGCGGCAGATTTCTTATTTGCACTCCTGGAGAAGGATACCTTAGAAAAACGTGAAATAATTCTTCCCATTAAATTAGTGGAGAGAGACAGCGTAAAAACAATTCATTCGACTTGATCG
Organism: Bacillota bacterium; assembly: GCA_023392995.1. Taxonomy (GTDB): domain Bacteria; phylum Bacillota; class Clostridia; order Lachnospirales; family Lachnospiraceae; genus Mobilitalea. The sequence continues at coordinate 60,090 of JAEWMZ010000456.1, read as the reverse complement.
TATACTAATAGATCTAGTTATGTAAAATGAGCTGTTGTACTTAGGTATGCAACAGCCCATTATTTATTAAATGCAATAAAATCGTTTCAATACCGCGCCGTCTCTTGTCACTGTAACCTGGTAATGCTCTCCTTTAAATACAATTGGAAAGCGCATGCTCTCCCATCCGGGAGGCAATGCAGGTGCAGCTTTCAAGGCTCCATTAACAATATGAATTCCTGCGAAGCCTTCAATCGCTGTCATGTAGGCTCCTCCAGAGGAGGCAGGATGCGTGCCGCCGATATAGATTAAGCCAGCCCACTCCTTCCCGCTTTGGGTGATATCCGACCGGGCGGATTTTAGAAAGAAGGGATAGGCCAATTCCGGCATACCGCATCTGCAAGCCAGCATAGCGTACATGCAGGCACTCAGAGAAGAGCCGTGCTCTGTTCTGGGCTCATAGTACTGCCAGTTTTTCAGTAAGATATCTGGTTCAAAGTCATCTGGAAACAGATTTAGCATTGTTACAACATCTGCTTGTTTAATGATCTTGGTGTGTGCTGCAACACCGTAAGCGCCGCCCCAATATTCCTTTTCATGCAGTATCCTGCTACGAACCTCCGCCATGCTGACATCTTCTAATTCTGCATAGCCGTCAAACTGCTCGATGATCCCTGTTTGCTCCTCCGGTTGGGGAACATAGATCTTCCGGGATACTTCCTGATAGCGTAACTTCAAAGCCTCCAGATTATACTGCTCCCCCAGGGCATAGGGCTTGATTCCATTCTTCTTCCTTTTCTCGAAAAGCTCGAGGATATACAAAGCACTGTCAAAGGTGTACTTTGCCATACGGTTCGTATAGGCATTATTATTCACTCTCTCATGGTATTCATCCGGGCCGATTACATCATGAAGCTCATATTGATCCCGGTTCACTTTCTTTACTAACAGGCTGTAATAGAAGGCGGCGCATTCTAAGATTACCTCAGCTCCTCCCTCCAGAAGCAATTGATGATCACCGGTATACTCCACATATCGCATTAAGCCATATACCACAGCCGAGGAAATATGAATCTGCTTATCCTTAAAATAAGTTCTCATCTGCCTTCCGGTAAATACATCGGTTACATTATAGTCAGAGCAGGCATCATATCCGCCCTCCTGGCTTTCCCAGGCATAGAAAGCCCCCTGGTGTCCATAAGCCTTTGCCTTTTTCTTCGCACCCTCCAGTGTTTCAATCCGGTAGCTTAACAATGTTTTGGCTACCTCCGGCTCCGTCAGCAAGAAGAAATCCAGCATAAACATCTCTGTATCCCAGAAAACAGCTCCTTTATAGGTCTGACCCGACAGCCCCCTGGCGGCAATGGATAAATGATCCGTATGCCTGGGAGCAATGCTATGTAAATGATAGATGGAATAATTCAGCGCCTCCATGGCTGCATCATCTCCCTCAATCAATACCTCCGACCGCTTCCAGATCCCTTCCCATTCATCCGCATGCTTCTTCCTCGACTCTTCATATCCGGTCTCTTTCGCCCTGACAACGGTCTGGTATGCTTTCTCGCAAAAGCTCTCCCCATCTTTACTGGTATAGATGCCAACCCATTTAATAAAGTGATACGCGAAACCCGGCTGTGCATAAAATTTAAGATATCTCAGATATCTTCTGCCTTCCTCTCTTACTTCTTCCTCATAAGTAAAGTCTGCTTTCAAGCCTTCCCACACACAAACCTGATCCTTATTCTCATGGGTGGTTGCAACTGCTTGAAGCAGTTCATTCCGGTACGTGAATTCAACCATGTCATAGTGGGGTCCGTTAATATCCCATACGTCTCCATCAATTCCAGTAACGAGTCTCACTTCGCCTCCCTGCTCCACCTGCAGAGTATAACGCATTCCGATGAGATGCTTGTCATCCATGGAAGCAAAACGTTCTGCCTGAACCGTAATCAACCCCTCCGGAGCCCTCCAGGAAGTGCTTCGCCCGAATATCCCATGCCGATAATCCAACGAAATCTCGTGAACCTCCGGTGTATCCTCGGGAAGTCGGTACGCATTTTCATTCACTTCGATCAAGGTATATAAGGCATTTGGAGCATTTAACGGCTCTCTCCAGGTACTTCCCACCTGATCATAGATGCCTGCTAAATTAATTGCCGGATATTGTTCCTTGGTATATTCCTGCAGGGTTCCCCTGATTCCAAGATATCCATTTCCAATCAAATATTTATTGCCATTGTTGGAGATCCGGGCAGCATCAAACCCTGATTCCTGAATCCTCCAATTTATCATAACAGCCCTTTCTCCCTCCCTTTTTTCTCCATTTATTTTTCTTAAGCTTTTTACCTTTTCAATCATCAAATAAAATTCTTCAACCTTACCAAGCTTTCCAGGTCATCAAATTTTCTGAATATCCTTAGATCTAATCCTTCCAGCTTTTCAGTTCTTTTGTCTAATAAGCCTACCCTTTGACTAATCTGCCTTCCCTTCGGCTATTCTTCTAGCCCTTCCACTCAGCCGGTATTTCTACGGTTGTAACAGATTCACCAAGTATGTAACTCTCTCCATAGATCTCAACCTCAAGCTCCGTTCCCTTCCTGGTGCAAAAGACGGCATTCTTCTTATCAATCTTTACCTGAATAACATCTTCCTGGTAGTGAATGCAAAAAGAGTATCCCTCCCAGGCTCTTGGTATTGAGGGTGAGAATTTCAGCCGTTCCTGATCCGATCTCATTCCGCCAAAGCCATATACTATATTCATCCAAGCCGCAGCAATGGAGGTGGTATGTAAGCCCTCCGCCGTATTCCTATTGTAATTATCAAGATCCATTCTCGTCGCAAAGCCAAAGAATTTGTAGGCCTCCTCCTGCTTTTGCAATTGAAGTGCCAAAATTGAATGTACCGAGGGTGATAAGGAGCTTTCGTGAATGCATCTGGGTTCGTAGAACTCGTAATTCTCCTTTAACTGCTCCAGGGTAAATCGTCCGTTATAAAGCAGCATCATCATTAATACATCCGGCTGCTTAATCATGTCATTACGATAGATACGGTCATAGCTCCAATGATGATAAAGCGGAAAATCCTCAACAGGAATTAAATCCACATCCACATGGGGTAGATTAAAATATCCCTCATGCTGCTCAAATAGCTTTGTAGCTTCATTATAGGGAATAAACATGTGATTCGCCAAAGTCATCCATTCGACACACTCGTTGGTGCTGAGCTTGTATTCCTTCACTAAATCCTCATAGGCTCCAGGATTGACCCTTTTAAACCGTTCCATTACGTCATAGGTATACTCAAAAGTAGCCTTCCCCATATAATTCGTGTAGCAATTATTATTCACCATCATCTGGAACTCATCCGGTCCCATAACCCCGTAATATCCAAAATAGGTATGTTCAGAGTTCCAGGCTCCTCTGGAAGCCAGCATTCTGCTTATCTCGATCAGCATCGGCAAGCCCTTTTGGAATACAAAGGCTTCATCCTTTGTGACCTGCTCATAATGCCATAAGCCGTATGCTACCGCCGTCGAGGCTTGTAACTGTATGCTGGCATGCTGCCACAGACTGCAGCACTCTCTGCCGCTAATGGTTGCAATGGGATAGAAGGCTCCTTTACAATCCAGGGCTGCAGCCCGCTCCTTTGCCTCGGGTAACGTCAGATAACGAAATTCCAAAAGCTGCTTAGCCGCTTGCAGATTATTAAAGATATAAAATGGCAGGCAATAGGTTTCTGTATCCCAAAAGGTATTGCCGTTGTAGGCTTCCCCTGTTAATCCCTTGGCTCCGATATTTGCTTTTTTATCAGCTCCGTGATAGGTCTGATGCATCTGGAAGATACAATAGCGGATGCCCTGCTGATTCAGCTCATCTCCCTCTATCACAATATCAGAATCCTTCCAGGTCTGCTCCCACCACAGGGAATTCTCGCATTTCATCCGGTCGTAATCCAGGTCTGCCAACTGCTCCTGGGCTTCCTTAACCTTATCCTGAAATTCGTCCCCAGCCTCTGTCATATCCTCTTTGCGTACCAGGTTTATGACTAATTTCGTAAATACCGAAGCCTCTCCCTGCTTTAGCTCTAGGGTGAACTCCTTTAATACCCTTTTCTCCTCAATCACATCTGTTTCTGAAACAGCCTCTGTTACAAAGCGGCACATAGAAGCAACTGCCTGACCGGTTGTTAAGGTATCCGCCTGAATACCACACTGTCTGGGTTTCGCATAGGCAGTTCCGGGCTTCCATAAATTCTTACCAACCATCCTGTGAACTGTGGTAAAATCAAGCCCTGCTGTAATTACCGCTTCACCGGAAAAGTTAATCGGCGTCAACGTCACTCTCTGCCCTGCCTGATAAGCCTGCTTCATGGATAGAAATCGCTCAAATTCCAGCTTTATTTCCCGTCCATCTGTCAGGACATAGATGTAGGAACGCTTCAGCTCGCCAGTCTTTAAATGAAGCTCTCTATGAAACTCCTTCAGTTTGGAGGGCTCCACGCTGATCGCTTCCTCACCGATGCGAATGCGCAGATACAGCCAATCTACGGAGTTGACCATAAATTCTGCTTTGTCAATGATTCCTTTATAAGCGGAGCCTTCTGTTTTCACTGTCTCATAGATCCCGTTAAAATAACTGCCAAGCAGGCTTTCTCCCCCATATCCTTCCTCAAAGTATCCTCTGACTCCCATATATTCATTGCTCAAGCTGAACACGGACTCAGAGACCTGGGAATATGCCGGGTCAAAACCCTCTTCCTTAATGTACCAGGGATCTGTTCTATAATATTTATCTGCAATTTTTGCCATAAAGTTTCCTCCAAATTATTAAAACTGCTTTTGTGTTTCATAAAAAGCAATCGTCCGTAGACATTATCCTTTGATCGCACCTGCTGTCGTTCCCTCTGTAATCTGTTTTTGAAAGATCAGGAAAAGAATAATCGGAGGTATGATTGAGAATGCCACTGCTCTTAACACTTCAACATCAGTAGCATTTGAGGTACGAAACATGAATAAACGAACCATAACGGTTTCATGGCCGGAACCGTTTAACACTAAAAATGGAAGTAAAAAGTCTGACCATGCTGCATTGATTGTAAAGATTGTAATTACCATAACGATGGGTTTGGAAAGCGGAAGTATGATACTGATAAAGGTCCTTAGCACACCGCAGCCATCCAGTTTTGCCGCTTCAATCAGTTCCTTTGGAAGACCTTCAAAAAACTGTTTAAATAATATGACAAAGAAGGCATTCGCTCCCATAGAAAGCCATAGCGGAAGAAAGGATTGATTTAAACCAATCCGGTTAATGTTTACGAAAAGTGCTACGACACTGGTGGTAGCAGGAATTAACAGCCCCCACATAACTAAGGTATAGACTACCTTATAGCCCTTTGGGCGTAAGATAGCCAGACCATAGGCCAAAAGCCCGTTAAAAATGATAGAGCTGATCACACTCCCGAGTACCACCGCAAAGGAATTAACATAGTATTTAAAAAACTTCAGATCATTCCAGGTTTTGATATAATTCTCTATATGAAAAGCTGCTGGTAAAATAGTGGCTTCCTTACGAAATTCAGCATTTTCCTTAAAGCTTGCCAGGAACACCCATACTGCGGGAAAAAGAGCAATTATGACCATTATAATGCACACTGCAAATATACTTACGGCTAAAACCCTGTGCTTTTTGGAATAGAGATCATAATAGCGTATCGTTCCCTCATCTTTCTTTCTGTATTTATCGAAAAACATTGCCATCCTCCAAATCTGCCCGTTTCCTGGGACCTAAAATAGAACAAAATGTACCGTCAGTCTCGTTCCTGCATCAATTCTCTTTTGATTTCGTCAGCTTAAAGTAAATAGCACTTAATATTACCAGGACGATACAAATCATAACGGATAATGCGGCTGCGGCAGGATAATTATAATCCCGGAAGGCATAATTAAAAACGAGCTGCATAATAGAAATACTCCTGTTGTTTGGTCCGCCGTTGGTCATGACTAACGGCTCGTATAAAATTTGGAATACTGTAATAACCTGTAAGATAAGTAATGTTTTTCCCAGAGAAAATATATTAGGCAATGTGATAAACCGGATTCTTTGTCGGATGCCAGCTCCGTCCAGCGTTGCAGCTTCATAAAGTTCTGGGTTAATGCCGTTAATGCCGGCCATGTAGATAAGTGCAGTGGAACCTGCACCTTTCCAGGTCATTGTGGCTACAATCAGTGGTATTGTCAGCTTCGGATTGGTAAGCCACACCATGGAATCAATTCCAAGCTTGCTCAGTAAAATATTTAAGACACCGGTATTGCCTGGTCGGAAGAAAAATCCCCACATCATTACCATTGCCATGCCCGGCATGATATTGGGAAAGTATACACCTATTTTAAATAGGCTTTTCAGATGAACCGTTTCAGTAATTAGTACTGCCATGATAATTGGTGTGAAAAATCCAATGATCAAGGACCATAGTATGTAGGTAAAGGTATTTTTAAAAGCTGCCCAAAAATCAGGATGATTGAAAACAAGAGCGTAATTATGAAAGCCTACGAACTCCTGTAAACGTATCCCTTTTGCAGTATATAAGGAGAGGCGAACACTTTCACCTAATGGTTCCCAAACAAAAAAAGCAAATAATAGGATCGTTGGCAGCATAATCAGCCAGCCCGAGATATCCTTTTTACTTATTCCAGGCTTCTTACTACTTACCGACTCCCTCATGCTGACGGTTCTTTGACCGTCAGACCGCGTGGTGTCGGATGTGAAAATGCTCTTTCTTTTCACACGAACGATCATTTGCCGCAAGGCACTCGATGTCGTATGTGAATTTTTCTTTTTAAAATTCACACGATTCCCCTCCTCTTTCCGTATCAAATAATAAAGTATTGGAAAGTCGTTTCCACAGGCTTCCCTAGAACTTATATTGTTCATTGCTATTGCTATTACTTTTGCTATTGCTATTACTTTTGCTATTGCTTTTGCTTTTGCTTTTATTGTGTATTTGGCTGGCTCCTTGCTGTTACGTATTCAAAAGGACAATCAGCAATTTTGCTCTAAAGCAATATCAAAATGTATACAAAACAATGGAGTTTTGTATTTCTTTATCACTCATTGAACTTGCAACTGCTGAACACACTCTCTCGAAAGGGGGCTTCCGAACGGGAAACCCCTTTCTAAGTCTTATAAATTCCTTATGAAATCATCAAGGTCTTGGAGTTGTATCGCTTTACTTATTTACACCGTTATCCAGTAATTTCTGATAATTCTCATCTGCAGTTTTCATAAGTGCTGCTACATCCGCATTCTTATCTGTAACTACAGCCTGTAACACCTTCGTTAACTCTGCATATAAATCCTGCGCTGAGCCTGGCTCCTCGGTACGAAGATTGCCCTGTGTCTTAATTGCTGTAAAGTAAGAATCAAAAAGCTTTGTATCCACGTTACCAAACTCTGTTACAATATCATTCTCAGCCTTTACCACATCATCAGCAATCCAGCAAGGGAAACGAGGGATAACCGGAACGCCGTTTGCTACTTTATTCTGTGCATCTGCTTTCATACCCGCAATGGCATCCTCTGTAACAACAGGAGCTTTACCCATAATCTCAAGATAATCAAGGGCTGCATTAATCTGCTCCGGAGTCGCATCCTTGGAGAACATATATGGGGTACCGCCGGATAAGGAGAACTGAGCACCGGAGGGTCCTGCCGGTAAAGCACACATTGCCAGCTGATCTACAGGAAGACCATTCACCTGTGTTGGCTGATTCACAGCATCGTTGGCCGCAATATACATAGCTGCAGCACCGGTACCTAATTCAGCAAAACCGGAACCCCAATCTTCATTGGTTGGATCTGCGGTAAGAACATCATAATCCCATTTCAATGACTTAACATATTCCATTGCTGCAATCGCCTCAGGACTATCTACATTCGCAACAAATTTACCATCCTGCTCTGTGGTTAAGGTTGCACCAAATGCCCAGGCGATATTGCTGAAGTGCCAGCCGCCTGCATTATCCTTTGCCAATAAGCAAAAGCCTGCCTGACCGGTAGCATCCTTAATCTTCTTCGCAGATTCTGCTAACTCTGTCCAGGTCTTCGGGTAGATTGGACGTCCATCTGCATCTACTAGGCCTGCCTCTTTGAATAATTCAACATTAATCATTAATCCAAGTGCATATCCATCACGCGGAATACCATAGATTCTGCCGTCCTTTGATAATAAGTCCTTAATGGAAGGGTTGATCTTATCAAGCCAGCCTCTTGCAGTTAATTCATCGGTAATGTCTGCAACATATCCGCCAGCAATCAGCTTCTGCGGTTCTGTAAACCAGGATTCAAAGATGGTAGGAAGGTTACCCGATTCTGCCAGCGGAACAAAAGTGTCTGTCGCATATTTATAATAAGCTGGAACAACTTCTACATTGGGATGAGATGCATTGAAGGTCTTAACATAACCTTCGTGAAGTTCGATATCTGCTGTAAGAGTATCTTCCGGCCAAATACCAAGCTTTAATTGTATTTTTTCTGCGGGAGCCTCTGTTGCAGCTGTTTCCTGTGTAGGAGCAGCGCCGCTTGAATCCTCTTGAGATGACTCCTGCGCCGTCTCTTTTGTATCATCCTTTTTCCCGCATGCGATTAGCATACTCATAACGAGCAATGCACATAATAAAAGGCTAATCATTTTTCTGAATTTTTTCATACAATTCTCCTTCTCAAATTTAGTATCCAGGCAATTTCGAAACAATATAGTTTTTATCATTGTATACACAACAAATGCCATTTCTTCTCGGAACGTTTCCTTCTAGCTTAGCTTTTACTTCGAAACAGTATTTGTTGTGTATACAATAGCTTCCGTTAATGAGTCTCGCAATTACCTATTTGGTATCGATTATTATGAAACTTATCCTTATAGCTTAGAATTTCCTATGTAACTTTCAAAATCTACTATTGCTTTCTTGCTTAAGTGCATTTAAACTATAGCCTAAGGGTTTCTCTTTTTGTGAAAATAGATGTTGTGGTGACTTTATTCTAGCAAAATTGAAACTCTTTTTCTATGCTGCGACCCCAAATACTCGTTTTCTTTCTTATGCATTCGCTCTTGCTTTCTTTCTTAGGGCAAGGAAGCCTGCTGCAAATCCAAGCAGGATAAGAGCCTCTGCCATTATTACTGTTGTATTCTCACCAGTCTTTGGAACGTCCTTTTCCGCTTCCTTTGTGTCAGTTGCCGGCTCGCTCACTGCAAGGGATGACTTTGCCTCGTCTGATAAAAATACATCTTTGATTGTGTAGGTTACGGTACCGCCATCCAGACCCATAAAGTTTAACCAACCTAAGGTGGTAATACCCTGATCTGCCACCGGCAGTACTACATCCTGATATTCTCCATTCAAGGTTACTCCAAGATCCGCAAGATTGAATGTATAGGTATCCGAAACTGCAATTTGTGCTGCCGCGGTTTCTCCGCCTTCTGCTTTTACAATGATGTGAAGGTAAGGTGCGTCTGCATTGGAGTCAGCAAGGTTTAACTGAGTCCAGTTCCCCGGCCCTTTGATGGTTCCAGCCTTTGCCTCACCAGCATTGATGAACCCTGAATTCTGGAATGCTCCATCCTTTATCAGGTAGGTTGTTGCCGCAAATACATTTGCCGTCATCAGCAGCGTTAAAACCAACGAGATCGCTATTGTAATAACGCCTTTTCTCACAAATGAATTTTTCATATAAAATCCTCCTCTCTTCTATTTGGTTTAACGTTAAACTTTACATGTGTACTTTGCTTTTTCTAATTTCATTTGTACATTTCGTATAGGTTTTACGTTCAACTTAATATTATCATTTGTTGCAAATAGTGTCAATAGGATTTTCTCTATTTGATGTACTTATTTTTTACCCACACTGAGGTTTGTCTTGTCCTCTATTTGTTGTAAACAAAAAAAACACCTTCCGGGCAACTTGATTACAGCCTGTTAGGTGTTTTAAGAGCCCGTCCCTCAATATCAGAAGATAAATTCCTTGAATGCTCTTGCAGCTTTTATTCGATTTTTCAGTAAAGGTCAACATAATCCACTTGGATATCTCCGACGATATTCGTCAGCCAAAGATAATCCTTCTCGGAAGGGACGTATTTAAACTTAGCAGGATAGTCTCTTAATCCATCAATTAAAATACGCTCTTCTTCGCCCTGAAAGGTCAACAGCAATTCACCGGCTCCCCCTGCCCTTAAGGTTATTTCCAGCTCATTTTTATTACTACGAATCAGGTACCCAACGCCATCCCCTGGATTAAGCTGTACCAGAAGATTCTCCTCTGGGGGTTGTTCTTCTCCTCCCATACGCTGATAATCCACCTTACCGGTTCTGCCGTTCTCAAAGATAATGCTCACCGGCTCCTTCCTCCTTAAGTCGGCGCCGATCCTCCTAGAAGATTTGATCCGGTAGTCCTGAAAGGCTTCACAGGGTATCCTGATCGGTGCTTCTCTTTTTAACGCCTTGATCACCGGTTGATTAATCCGCGTTTCCCGGATGCTTTCCAGAAAGTTATTCAATATCTGAACTGCTCTTTCAGAGTCCACATGTTGCTTCCCATCAATCCACTCCATTAATTCCTGCCATCCTTCCGGAATCGGAAAGGTAATGGGGGAATTCAGGCAGTCCATCTTTTTGTAGCTCCAGAAGGACCAGCCGATATTCAGCTGTTCATATAAGGGAAATGCGGTAGTATACCAGTCGCAGTTATTTTCCCCTCCCTCTCCCATAAAGAGTGGAACATTTAATTCCTCGGATAGCCTGATAAAGTCTTCCAGGCTTTCTGCATCCGGATTATTCCAGTATTTATGGAACTGCAAAAGGAGGTTATCCGCTGCTTCCTCCTTGGTCAGCCCTTCAAAAATCGAAAAGTCCGAAGCCCAATGAACTCCTTCCAGTATTATCATATGCTCTTTATCTAGCTCTCTGATTTCCTTATGTAATCTGCGATAAAGAGGTAATACCCTGTCATTATATTGACAGAAGAAATCAGGAAGCGGCTCATTTAACAGATCATAACCCGCTACCGCAGCCTCATCCTGATACCGCTTAGCTATCTCCCTCCATAGAAAACACAGCTCCTCCTCATAACTGCTCTCTAAGAACAGGCAGGGAAGATCCGACTCACTGTCATCAATATTCTGTCCGGTCTGACCGCCCGGCGCACCATGCATATCCAGAATTACATAGATATTATTTTCTCTGCACCAGGCGATTAGCTGGTCCACCCGCAAAAAGCTCTCCGTCTTCAGACGTAAGCCCCCGCTTCCCTTCTTATACAGATGTCTTGCATTCAGCGGCAGCCTCACACTGTTAAAGCCCTCCCTTGCAATCCATTTGATATCTTCCTCTGTAATATAATGATCCAGATAACTTTCCCAAAACTGCTTCGCATATTCGCTGCCGCATAATTCTTCGATCATAGCCTCTATCCTGCGGGGACGGTCACAGGCCTTATGCAGCTTCCACATATACCCCTCCGGCAAAAACCAGCCGCCAAGGCCAAAACCCCTGAAAAGCACCGGCTTATCCCCGGCATAAATACTCTTTCCTCTTGCCTTTAAAAATTCCATTGATTTCTCCTCCTGCCTAACCTTATCTCATACTACTTTATAGCATCTACGCCCAAAAAAGCTTCTAATTTTGATTCAATTTTGATTCTTGATTTAATTGAAACCTCTGGTTGAAAAGATTTTAATGATAAAACCTCTTCTTAAATAATATCTAAATGACACCCAAGAAAGTCTCAGCCTTTTATGGCTCCCTCCGTTATTCCCTTCAATATCTGCTTTTGGAATACGGCATAAAATATAATCACCGGTACAGCTGACAGAATCAACGCACTTAAAATTGCTGTCCAGTCACTGCTGTACTGTCCAAACAGAGTGTTCGTTGAAAGCAGCAGGCTGTACCTCTTATTATTCGATATCGCAATCAAAGGTAACAGGAAGTCGTTCCATACCCACAATACATTCGTAATGCAGACCGTGGCCGTAATAGGCTTCAGCATGGGCAGTATAATATTGATAAAGGTGACAAGCCTGCCACAGCCATCAATCGCTGCCGCTTCCTCAAGTTCCAGGGGAATCCCCTTAACAAAGCCATGGTACAGAAATATGGCCATACTGACTCCCATACCGGAGTATGCAAGGGAAAGTCCGAGGAGGGAATTCTTCAGATGCAGCGCCAGCAGCACCCTATAAAGAGGTATCATAATGGAACTGAAGGGTATCAGCATGGAGAACACAAAGAGTCCGAAAATTACCGAAGCCAGCCTCGTCTTTGTCCGGCACAGACGCCAGCCTGCCAGCGCAGAGAACAGGATGATCAGCGCCACACTGACAAAGGATAAAAATACCGTATTGAAGAAGCTTCTGATATAGTGCATCTTCTTTATGGTTCGAAAATAATTCTCTAACTGAAAGGAGCTGGGGAAAGACATTACGTTCGTAAGCAGCTCCCCGTTTGTTTTAAAAGAATTCATCAGTGCCATCAACAGCGGGAACAGCCAGAAAAATGCAAATATAATGAGGCCGCCATATCCTATCGCATTCATTGTCTTTTTTTTCATACTACATCTCCTCCTCCTTTCCCTTCATAACCCTAAGCTGCAGCAAGGTAATACCAAATACGATAAGAAACAGCATAGTGGATTTGGCAGTTGCATATCCGTACCGGATATTTCCTGTAAAGGCCTCTTCATAGATATTCATTGCCACAGACTGGGTCTGTCTTCCGGGACCTCCTCCTGTCAGTGAAAAAATTACATCAAATACCTGAAAAGAGGAATTCAGTGTCCAAAAAATACAGATGGTAAGCGCAGGACGGATCATGGGCAGGGTGATATACCAAAAGCTCTGCCAGGTATTCGCCCCATCAAGAGCTGAGGATTCCTTTAAATGGGCGGGAACCCCCTGAAGTCCTGCCATATAGATGATCATCAGATAGCCGACGATTCCCCAGGATGCAACGATAATGATCGCAACAAAGGCATTGTGCGGATCTCCTACCCAGGATCTGTCAAAGACAGACATTCCCCAGTGGTCTGCCATATAATACAGCACCTTTGTAAATATAAAATTCCACATATAGCCGCCGATAATCATGCTGATCATATTCGGCATATAGAACAACGTGCGAAAAAATCCCCTGGCTTTTCTTCTGCTTTCAATTGCAACCGCCAGTCCCAATGCCAGTACATTGGCCGTCGCCAGCATAACCATTACATATTTGCAGGTGAACCAGATTGATTTCCAGTAATCTGAGTCACTTGTCAGCTTGATAAAATTCTTAAGTCCGATAAAGTGATATGCCTTATTCAGTCCGTTCCAATCTGTCATAGAATAAAAGATTCCAGATATTGCGGGGTACAGCTTAAAGGTAAAATAAACGATAAAAGCGGGAGCGACAAACAATAAGAGACTTATGTTTTCCTTTCCTTTCTTAGACATCTTGCATCTCTCCTTATTTTGGTGTAAAAAAGGACTGTCACAAAATGTAGCTTTGCGGATATAACTAGCGATACCCGTTGAAACGCTTTTTGCGACAGCCCCTTCTATCCTCAACTAGTTACTAAGCTCATTTGCATCCTTAAATTTTGCATCCAGATCCTTTATGATCTCTTCCCTGGTCACTGAGCCAGTATAGTATTCCTGCAACAGTTTACCCTGTTCATCCGTTACGGAGGAAGGCAGCACCAGATCCTGATATGACCGCCCATCTGCAACATATTGATATGCTTCCTTTACCCAGGAGGAGGTATCATAATTATGCACCGAAGCAATGGGATTAAAGGAACAGGATTGGAATAATGCGGAGGAATCCTTATCATCCAGGACGTAATTGGCAAACTTCAGCGCGATATCCAGGTTTTTGCTCTCAGGATAAACTCCAAGCGTAGTGGAGGTCGACAGATTAATTAAGGTACAAGCCTTGTTATTATTCACCGGAAGGGCAAATACTCCCAGATTCATGTCCGGGTTCGTTGTCAGGATAGTGTTGGAAGCCCAGGTTCCCTGTACATACATGGCAGCCTTACCATTGGCAAAGTCCGCACTGCCGGCCTCACTGCCTTCTTCCATTGCCCTGTCCGTACCGTTTTGCATGATAACATCAATTACGTCAAAGATATCACTGATTTCTGAGTAAGAGCCTTCATTCCCGTACATACGGGTGAGCCAGTCGGGCACTTCACCGGATACTTTTCCGCCGATGGTGAGTGCTGTCATAAGCTGGGGCACCCATTGCTCCTGGTATGCCAGCAGGAACGGAGGATAGCCCTTATCCTTTAACACCTGGCAGATATTTTTTAAGTCTTCCAAAGTATCCGGAGCCTTAAGACCGCATTCCTGAAAGATATCTTTATTATATAGCACACCCCAGGCCTGGCTTTCAATCGGAACTGCGAGTAATTTATTCTCTACGCTAACCGTTTTTTTCACATTGTCATAGATTTTACCGGCAAGACTCTCTCCGGAAAGATCCGTTAAGTAGCCTGCTTCATTATAAGTTTTGAGATTATTGCTGTGAACCGTGTACAGATCCGGTGCATCATCACCGGTAAGCCTTGCCTGGAGAACACTTTCATATTGATCGGAACTTGGCATCTCCAGATTCACCTTAACCTTAATATTCTCCTCTGCCAGCATTTTGTCTTCAAATTGTTTGCAATAGCTTTCCCATTGATCCATATACTGGGGAAAGCCCATCATGATATTAAGCTCGACCTCTCTTGGTTCAGACTCCTTAACCGTGTCCTGTGTCCCTGGAGTGGCACCCGGAGTCGCACTGACAGTTTCAGAAACTGCTTCTTTTTGGCTCTTTCCCGCACAAGCAGCCAGTGTTAATGCCATACATAGTGCAATTACAAGTGAAATAATCTTTTTCATCCTTCTCATAAACAACCTCCTACATTATGTAATTTCAACCCATTTTCCCGCCTCCTTCTCTATCAGGCGGTAATTAAATCATAGCATTTTTGGATGAAAATACATTTTCCAAAACAGACATTATTTATTGTCAATTATTAAACCTCTGATTTCACCCGGCGTCTTGCCATAATATTTCTTAAAGTTTTTATAAAAATGCGCTTGATCCACATAACCTACCAGCTCTCCAACCTCCTTCAAAGGCACCTTGTAATCCAGAATCAATTCTTTTGCCCGTTCCATCCGAAAAGCTGTCAGATATTCCAAAAACCCCTTTCCCGTCTCGGTCTTAAAGGCCTTGCTCAGATATTCCTTACTCACAAAAAATATGGCTGCCGTCAGCTCAAGGGTAATTCCCTCCGTGTAATGCTCCTCCATATATTTTTGTATTTTATTAATATCAAGGCGGTTTCGCCTGCGGTTATACTCCTGCATTTGGCAGGATGCCCTGCAATACAGCTGCTCTATGTATTCCAGCATTTCTTTGAAGGAGGAATCTAGGCTAAAGACGAAGGGCACACTACAGCCCTCCAATATTTCCGCTGGCTTTAGATCTCTGCTGAGTAAAAAATGCTGCAGGGTATTCATAAGGGTATAATAAATGCATACCAGGATACTTTTATCAGGCTTCTCACCTTCATTCGTGATAACCAGTTCATAGATTTCCTCACATTTATGCTTTATAATTCCTGTATCCAGGGAATTAAGGGAATCACACAGATTATCCCTGAGGGTATAGTATTTTCCCGCCCAGGCTGCTTCCAGGAAGCCGCTCTCCAGCCGCTTGCCGTCACTTCGCAACTCGCTCCTCTTTGAAAGGAGCTGTACACAGGCGTTCAGCTGCTTATTAAGCTCCTCCGGCTTGAGAGGCTTGAGAAGATAATCCACAGCATCCAGCTTTAATGCACTGCGAATATAGGTATAGTCATCATAGCCGCTGATGAATATAACCAGGGCTTTGTTATTTTCCCGCCTCAGTGCCTCCACCAAATCAATTCCGTTCAGCTGAGGCATCTTTACATCCGTTAATATTACATCCGGTAAAGTCTGCCTGATCAGCTCCAAGCCAAATTCACCATCCGAAGCCTCCCCTACCACCTCGAGTCCCAGTCCGTCCCAGTCTCCCAGTGCTTTAATTACTTCCCTGGTCCAGGGCTCATCATCAATAATCACTACCTTATATTTTGTCATTGCCCTTCTCCCCCTTTAGCGCTTTTATCAATACCTTTACCCTTGTTCCTTCCCCATAGACACTTTCAATGGTAATTCCGTATTTTGCTTCCGAAAACCCCAGCTTTATTCTGGAATTTACGTTACAAAGCCCAATATGAGCGCTGGATTTCAAGGACTTTTCAGTATCCTTCTTAAGCGACTGCCGTATCTCCTCCAAACGTTCAGGCGTAATACCAACCCCATTATCCTCCATTATAAGCAGCAGATCTCCCTCGGAGGTCAGACTGCTTTCAAGAAGGATTCTCCATACGCCGGATTTACCCGACAAGCCGTGCTCCATGCTGTTTTCCAGCAGGGGCTGGAGAATTAATTTCGGTATCAGGTATTCCAGGAATTCCTCAGGTATCTTGATTTCAAGGCTGATCCTATTTCCAAAGCGCTCATCCTGAATCGTTAAATAGGACTGAAAATAATGTATTTCCTCCTTCAGGCATACCATCTCGTCTGAAAAATTCAAGGAATATCTCATAATATCACTTAACGCTGTTGTAATATTGTAGATCTCCGGAGCATTCCTTTTCAGCGCCATCCCACCAATTACCTGCAGAGTATTGTACATAAAATGGGGATTAATCTGAGCCTGTAATGCCCTTATCTGGGCTTCCCGCTTCTCTAGCTTGCTCTGATACTCCTGGGCAATCAGCTCTTTGTTTCGTGCCAGCATGATAGCAAAGCTATCGTGAAGGATACCGATTTCATCCTTACGTTCCTGCAGGTTGATGCCGGAAAAATCCTCAATTGTGGTAGTACGCATCGTGGCCGACAGCCGGATGATCGGTTTACTGAAGGCTCTTGAGAAAAGTATGGCTCCAGCTGTAGAAATGATAACCGCCACTAAGCCAATGCCAAGCCCGGCAACTAAAGTATTGCTTAATGCTGCTACGATAGAGCTGTTCGGCACTGCCATGAGGATTTTTAGCTTTCCACCCTTCACATCACGGAAGAACCAGAATTTTCCGTCAAGATAAATTTCCTGCTGATCCGATGACTCCAACCGATCCATGATTTGAATCAGCTCCTTCTCCTGAAAGCTACTCCCTGCTCCATACTGTGCTTCAATCAGCTCCCTCTCATCGTTGAAGATCAGAATTGACTCATCCTTCGTCGTCTGGATGTCCTCTAAAATCTCCTCTAAATCATAGGGGCGGAGATGCATCGTCATCAGCACCAACGGTTCCTTATTCAGAAAGCTGTAAATTTCATGATATACGATAATTTCTTTTTCCGTTCGCTGAAATACGATATTGGTTTGGAGGGAGCTATCCCTTTCCTTCCACTTTTCCAGCTTATTTTCCGTCCTCTCCAGATCTGCACCGGAACGTTTGGCTATAATGGCTTCTTCTTTGATCAGATTATAGATTTCCATGGAGTTAATATTCTTGTCCATGCTGATGGTTTCATTTAATGCGGAGATCAGCCGCAGCTTTACTGTATAGTTTATCTCGTTCTTCTTACTGCACCAGGAGGTTATGCCATCTTTGATGCTTTTATTTACCTCAAATTCATAGAACTGATCCGAGTACCTTTCGACCTCCGTATTCAGCCGGTCCTGCAGCCAGCGGATGCTGACCCTCCGGTTATAGATCAGCTGCTCACGCATCGTCCTGTAAGAGACAATCATAGCTACATTTGTGACCATAACAACTAATAAAACTGAAAAAATAAGCATTCCAAAAAACAGCTTTTTTCGAATGGATAAATCTTTTGATAACTTCATTCCCTATCCCCCATATGATTAGGTTCATTCATAAAATTCCAGCCAGCATCCTCCAATGTAAAATTTGCGTCAGTTAATTCTACATTAACACGCTTTGTCCCATTATGCAAATACGAGCAGATGTTCACATGTCTGTGATCGATTCGAAAGGTGGTTCTGTGCCACCGGTCTCATCGTTCTTCAGGCGCTTCACATAGCTAATTAGCTAAGGCTGGACGTATCAACAAACCTCTCGGCTATATCGAAGTAAATCAAATCTTAGACCCTGACTTGATGCGGAAGATGGGAAAATGATCGTAAGAAGCATAGCACATACAAGAATAAAAGCCATTGATATTATTGCAAAAGAAGTAGTAAAGAGAGCACAGAAGTTTCCCGATCAATTATTTGCCCTCAATCGTGCTGTCGACCAGCCTTCTGTGCTTGAATTAGAAACAAGAATAAAAAAAATGATCTATTCGTTATATCTTTCCATTAAAATAATCAATTGAATACACACTATAGCCCTCGTTTCGCTCCCCATACAGCAAGCTCTAGCACACTTTGCAGTCCCAGCTTATCCTTTAGCTGCACTGCCAGCTGCCTGACATAGGCTTCACTATAACTAAGCTCTTTTGCAATCTCATGATACTGAAGACATCTTACCTTACATTTTATGAGCATCAGCTCCTTTTCTGTAAGATTTTTCAGATCCTTAACATTAACTTCATCCTCAGTAGCGCTTCGTACTCCTTCCAGTTGCAGAATGTCCCTGCTCCATACCTCAAAACCATGATAAACATTTCTAATTACAGATACAAAATCCTCCAGGCTTGCCTCTTTATAGATAAAGCCGCTGCATCTGTATTCTCTTGCCATACGTACATTAACTGGTTCTACATATGAGGTAAGGATAATAATATTAATATCTTTATTCGCTTCTTTAATGAGCTTAGTAGCTTCAATTCCATCCAATTTCGGCATTTTAATATCCATTAATACAATGTCCGGGATGTTATCCTGGCAAAACCGGACAGCCTCCAAACCATCGGATACCATACCTATCACCTCTATGTCAGGAGCGTCCTTCAAGCGCATTTTTATTCCGTCTCTGACCAGTGATATATCATCCACGATTAAAACTTTTATCATACCATCTCCTCCATATTGAACGGTAGCTCCGCCGCGATGTGAAAACCTTCCCCAATAGTCGAATCAAAAAAGATGCTTCCACCTAACGCTTGTACACGTTCTTCCATAGCAGATAATCCCCTCCCCTTATGAATGGAATTGCAGCCTATGCCATCGTCTGAGATAAATAAGCGAATCGCATTATCCTTATAGGTTAATACCACTTCGATTCTGGCTGCCTTACCACAAAAATAAGAATTATTTACCGCTTCCATACATGTTTTATAGATCACATAACCATGCTTTGCCGTACTTACTGCTCTTTCATCAATACCATAGTGGGTAAACTCAATTTTCATTTCTGTACCGTCTACCTTATGAAACAGGGATTCTAATGCTGTGATCATCCCCACTTCCTCAATATCCATCGGTTTTAATTCTTCTAATATTCTGCGCAGATTAATGCGGATAGCATTTGCCGTCTGGCAGGCTGTTTTGATGCAGCCCTTGGCTACCTCTTTTTCGTCATAATGCTTCAGAGCATACTCCAGATTGATCGAGACAACATTAATCATATTGCTCAGATTATCATGAATATCCCCAGAGATACGACTTCTTTCACTCTCAATCAACAGCTTAGAATCCATGGTAATATCTTGAAAGGACACCAGACACCCCATCCTCTGGTTCGTTGTATCATATACATTTTTTAAATAAAAATCTAAAAGGCGCGTTTCCCCCTTCATTTCTGATAAATAAAATCTGGTATGGTACATATCTGTCTTCTGATCCATCTGCTGCAGTATTTCATCCGTCACTCTCTGATCCAGACACTTTGGCCTCATAGCTTCTAGTACATGCTGAAAGTGATCTCCTCTTTTTAGCTGGAACTGCCAAAACTCCTGCTCCGCCTTTTTATTAAAATCTATTATCCTCTGATCGATATTCAGTATGATCATTGCTTCCTCTGTATTCTGAAACACATCCACGGCAGCATATTGAGTAATATCAATCAGATTATATTTAAATATGGATATGGACGTAAGAATAAAGAATATACCAAAACTAACCGGCGTCATATCAAAGCCCGGATCCTTTATTAGTCCCTGGGACATCACAATATTCACTGTGGCGGTTATTGCAATCGCTATGAAAATTAATATAATCTTCCATTGAAGCTTCTTGCAGTCCTGAAAGGATTTAATCATAATAATAATGATACTGACAAAAATATATATGTAAGTAAAACTATAGTTGACATCGAAAAAAATCCCCCAATGCGTAATTGCCGGATTTTCAATGACTTTATGTATTACAATGAGATAAAAATATTTAGAAGTTAATACAGGTATATATGTTACAATCAAAGGTGATAAAATTACTGCGATTAACACTTTGTTCTTTTTCGTAATCAGCTCCGCATAGGACAAGGCAAAGAGCAACCAGACGCCTCCAATAAAGGAAATCGGAAATAGTGTAAACCGCATTGAAAACAAAAGCTCCTGGGTGGTGCCTGACATCTTTTCTATCATTCCAAAAAACAACCACAGGATAACCAAGATTTGTGCCAAGATGAGATAGAACCGAGTCATATTACGTTTTACACGCAGGAATGTAATCGTTGTGATAACAGAACATTGTATGATTAACAACGTATAAACGATAATGCATAACTTTTGACTAGGACTCATGAACACCTCACCTTAGCGGCACATTTCTTGCTATTTTTCTATTTCCCCAACTTGTACGCTATTTAATAAAAACCCAAACGGATATATAGTGATAAAGCCTTTCACTCCTTTGTCGCAATGACGATCCTCGCTGCTGACTGATGTAGCATCTTAAAGTATTATCACTAACGCTTTGTTAATTTCTGTTATTATCTGTAAATCATCTTACATCATATAACAAGATTTACCAAGCTCAATTTGTTCGTTTTTTTTCTTACATTTGTATTATAATTTACATAAACTTCCACTTTTTTTGTTCAACTATAACTGCGTACCTGGGGATATTTTGGTTCGCTCTAAGACAAAATTCTCTAATACATTTATAATTCTTTTGTTAAAATTATAACTACATATCCCTATTGTATAATAGAATCCTGTGTTACTCAACTATCATTTTATAATAATTTTGATATACTGCATCCCTTAATCAGCTTTGAAACTTTTATTACATACACTTACTTTCCATGAATATTGGCGGTTTGAAAGGATATTTATTATCAAACCTCTTCTATGAAAGTCGCCCTCAGAATACCGGAACATTGATATTTCCTCTTCCCTGCTCCCAGGCCGGTACGCCTGATTGAAAAACTCTTAGGGAGCTGCAGGTCAGTTCGTATAGCCGCAGCAATGGCTGCCCCTGTAGGTGTCACTAATTCCCCCTCCACCTCAATTATGCGAAGATTTAGTTTATGAACTTCGTCAATATTCTTTACCGCCGGTACCGGAACCGGCAGTAAGCCATGTCGGCAGCGTATTGTTCCTGTTCCGTCGGCAATTTCAGGAATAATAACCTTACTAATCTCCAAATCATCAAAGCAAACTGCTGCCGCCACAATATCTGCAATGGAATCCACCGCACCTACTTCATGAAAATGAACCTGCTCTACCGCAACACCATGGGCTTTTGCTTCTGCTTCTGCAAGAATTGCAAATATCTTTACAGCCAGCTTTTTGGCTCCTGGGGTCATCTCCGCTTTTCGAATAATCTCCTCAATCTCTACGATTCCCCTGCACTCATGGTCATGATGAGCTACCGCTTCCTCCTGGTGCCCTCCACCTTTCACGCCGTGAAGGTATTGCATATCATGGTCATGGTTCTCATGTTTTTCGTCCAAAGCCACCAAAAAATCACAAGCCTCATGTCCTGATTTCACCACCCTGCTGACCTTTACTTCAAAACCCTGAACCAAAAGGCTGTTTAAAGCTCTTAGCATTACCTCTTTATCTGCACCCAAATCCAGCATCGAAGCAACAAACATATCTCCACTAATGCCAGAACTGCAATCTAAATATAATATATTATCCATACCGATACCCGTACCTTTCCACTTTTGATGACCTATTCCAGAAGCGAATATTTTCGCTTTGTGAATAGGCTCTTATAAATCGTTTGAAAGTAACTATTTTTCAAACTTGACCTCCAGTTGTTCTCTTCTTATATTTTATCAAGTTTACGCAAACATTTGTAAACATTTTATGCAAACGTTTGCTGCAATTCAAAATACAAATTATTCCAAATATAAATTATTTCAAAAAAAGTACAGCCAAACATATTTTATCGTTCAGCTGTACCCCGCTATTTAATATAAAAAATTCTACGTTCCTTTTAGACGGATCCGTTAATAATTTCTTCAAATTTTACCACTCTGGAACATATACGCTCTGCCAATTCAGGACTGTGAGTTACCACCAGGAGCCCCAAACCTCGTTCTTTTATTATCTTTAGCAGCAGCTGCCAGATTTGTGCCTGCGTAATCACATCCAGCATGGTACTCATTTCATCAGCAATGATAAACTTCGTTTGCGGCCCTAAGGCTCTTGCCACACAAAAGCGCTGCATTTCCCCTCCCGATAATTCACCGGGATAACGATCCAGCCACTGCTGTTCAATCCCAATTTCTTTTAAGAACGCTTCGTCAGGCTTCCAGGCCTCAGTTAGCGTTTTATGAAGCTTCCACCTTGGATTTATCGCTTTTTCAGGGTGCTGATAGATCAGCTGTACCGGACAGTATCCCTCCTTGGGAAGTGGTTTTCCGTTAAAGAGTACGCTGCCGGAGGAAGGTGACAGATAACCGGCCAATATCTGAGATAACGTGCTTTTCCCACAGCCGGAGGGACCAATTAAGGCCACTCGCTCTCCAGCATCAACTCCAAAATTGACCTTGTTTAATATCATATTATTTTTTGTATAGTGAAAACTAACGTCTTTTGCTTCAAGTAGCATGAGTACAGCACACCTCTCCTCCGCGTAATGGTCGCATGGAAGGCCTTTGTTCACAGGCCTTCGTTCTTTGGGGACATCTTGGGGCAAACAGGCAGCCTGCCGGAAGACTTCCCGCGTAGGGCTGTGAACCTTCGATTGGCTGAAATCCATTTTGCGGCATAGCCTGCCATAATGCTCTGGTATATGGATGACGCAAGGCCTCCCTTCCTATCCTGAAATCTTCAGCCTCAGCCAGCTCCACCGTAGTACCGGCATAAAAAACAGCAATCCGGTCTGCATAAGCAAGTGCCAGGTCAAGATCATGGGTTATTAATATAACTCCGCATCCCTCATCAGCAAGTGAACGAAAGTGTCCCATAGCCGTTTGTGCCATCTCCTTACTCAAACCGGGCGTCGGCTCGTCTGCAATAATTAGCTTTGCACCGCTGATTACGGCAGTTGATACCAGCACACGTCTCGCCATACCTCCGGAAAGCTGAAATGGATACATTTTTTTCACTGAATCCGCTAAACCATATTTCTCAAATACTGCTCTCTGTTTGTCCTTACAGCCGTTTACGCCAATTACCTGCTGCCCAACCTGCATCAACGGATCCAGATATTCGACAGACTGAGGCACAAGGGCAATTTCTTTTCCCCGAAGCTTTTTCTGCTGCTTCTTATCAAGTTTTTTATCATAATAAAGTATTTCCCCATCTATTCTTGCATTGTTCGGCAAAAGCCCCATGATCGCATGTGCCAGAAGGCTTTTCCCGGAACCGGAGGAACCGGCAACTGCGAGAATTTCGCCTTCTCTCACAGCTACATTTAAATCACTGATTACATTAATCTCTTTCTGCTCTAATCCTCGCCCGTACCTGAGAAAAGATACCGAAAGATTCCGAACCTCTAATATCGTTCCATTAGCCACCTTTTTTCCCCCTTAACACTCATGCCTTTGATTTTTATAACCTATTCAAGAAAGTGAACAGACACACTCTAGGTAATAAGGTTAAACCTGATCTTCTTCAACCTAACTGTCCTTCAACCGAAGATTGATTCCTCAATCAGGTTACAAGTTTATGTTTTCATTCATAAATACTATTCGCCTTATTCCTGCGCGCTGCCGGGATCTATGAGAAGTTTAATCTGCTCTCCAAGCTTGTCAAATAACATGACAACGATAACCAGCATTACCCCCGGGAAAAAGACCAGCCACCACATTCCGGCAGCAATATGTTTGAGTGCCTCCGATAAAATATTACCGATTGCCGGTGCATCGACAGGCAGTCCAAAACCCAGGAAAGTTAAGCCTGCTTCATGCAGGATGGCATGAGGAAACAGTAAGATTAATCCGACTATAAATTGAGGTAGAACATGGGGAACGATGTGGCGTAATGCCACCTGCAGCTTACTAACTCCAAATTTCCGGGAGGCTTTTACATATTGTGCATTTCTAATCTGCAAGACCTCACCCCGGATGATACGGGTCAGGTTTGGCCAGTGGGTTAAGGCAATTCCTATAACAACACCCTTCAGCCCTCCTCCCAGCATAAAGGATATCAGCATCAGCAAAACCATGTGCGGAATTCCCATGAACATATCCACAAAATAGGACACGATCTTATCCACCCATCCTCCTGCCGTTGCAGCCAATAGTCCAAATACAAGTGCCATAAAGGCACTGACCGTTGCTGCCAGCGTACCGATCAGAATACTGGTGGACAGACCTTTGATCGAACGATAAAACATATCCCTCCCAAGATAATCCGTTCCAAAGGGATGTGTGAAAGAAGGCACTAATTTTTTAGCCGAGTAATCAGGCCCATAGAGCTCCGGACTCATAACAATTCCAGCAATCGAAATAACTACCAGCAGCAATAGAATAACTACTGCCAAAACCAGGGTCATAGTTCTTCGGTTCTTTATGTACCGAATTCTGAGATGTCTCATCCAAGCTTTCCTCCCTCTCGTATCTGTGGATTTAATATCCCATAAAGAAGGTTAGCCGTCAGATTGCCGACAAACACAAATAAAACCGAACATAACGCGATCGCAAGCAGCAAAGGAACATCCCCTTTTAATCCAGCAATACTAGCCGCACTGCCCAATCCGGGATAAGAAAAAACATTCTCAGCCAGTACACTTCCGCCAAACAGCTCGCTAAAGGACGCAAATTGCAGCGTTATGGCAGGAATAGCTATATTTCTAAGCCCATGCCGTATGATTAATGTTCGTTTACTTTCACCGCGCGCTTCTGCAAATAATATATAATCTGTTTTTAAAACATCGATGATCTTCTGTCTGGTATGCAAAGCTATGGAGGAGATTCCGGTAATACTCAGGGTAAAAGCGGGTAGTATGAGATGATGAAGCCGCTCCAGAAGTGTCACCTCACTGGACAGCTTCCCAATCGGCACTGACAACCCTATGGGAAACCAACCAAGATTTATGGAAAATACCATGAGCAGTAAAAGACCAATCCAGAAGGTAGGGGTAGAAGAAAACACAAAACATAAGGTCTTCACACACTTATCAAATATACTTCCCTGCGTTGCCCCAGACATAACCCCCAGTAGGAACCCAAAGACACCGGATAACAGCCAAGCCAGAGCCATCAGGGTAAGCGAGGCAAGAAAACGGCTTCCTATAATCTGCGCTACCGGCTTCTGATAGGTGATCGAGGTTCCCATATCACCCTTCATCAGATTCGAAAGCCAGGTAAAGTAACGCTCCACCGGTGTCTTATTCAACCCCCAATGCTCCGCAATATTATCTCTTTGTTCCTGGGATACATTCGATTCAGCACCTACATAAGCATCAACCGGATCAATGGGAGAAGAAATAACTAAAAAAAAGGCAACCATACTAACACCGATCAATAAGAGTATGATCCGGAGCAAAGTAGTCATTACATGCTTTAAAAGTTGATTCATCTAATTTATCTCCAATCCTGCCGCTTCAATGAGGAGCCGCATACTGGCGCAGCACCTCTCTGAATTTCTATTAATTTGTGAACATCCATTCATTTAGATTCTGAATGATGGGTGCCCCGTGGCCATGCGGATGAATTCTTTGTGTACCGATATTTAAGCCGTCACGTACAAAATAGGAATGATCAATATTGACCAGCCAGAGGTAAGGAAAGTCCACATTTACTCCGGTACTTCCGTCATACTGTGCCTTTTTGCAAAGCTCAATAGCCTCATCCTCTGAAGTAGCTGCCAGCATAGCCTCCAGATATCCGTCAACCGTAGGATTTGTATACATAGCAGCATTACTCAAAGACACCATATCAGTTCCTGCAAAAGAGGAATCAAAGGCATTGTAAACGTCAATGAAGCTGTAATCTCCTGTACCAATACAAGTCGGCACATTTCTGATCAGCTGCTTACAGGTAGCCCAGTCAAGAGCCTCAGCTATTATGTTAATGCCAAGGGGCTTCGCATTTTCACTAAGGGCTACTGCTAAATTATAGCGCTGCAGATCATCCGTACGTCCGGTGATACGCAGTTCACACTTAAGCCCATCCTTTTCACGAATACCGTCACCATCTGTATCCACCCATCCTGCTTCTTCTAACAGGGCTTTTGCTGCTTCTACCTGACCATCCGTAAGCCCAGGCTGCTCATTTGCCCAGGGCAGCCCCTCGAAACGAACCCAGCTTGCAGTACCGATTCCATTTAACGCATTATCGATGATCTCCTGGCGGTTGATACCAATATTCAAGGCTTTTCTAACCACCGGATCCGAAGTAACATTGTTTCCAACTGTTTCTCCGGCAGTGTTTACCGTCTCCGGAACACAAGGCAGGTTAAATCCGCGGTTGTCCGAGGTTTTGATCGTCTCGATGTGCATTCCTGCAACGGTTTCCTTCGCATATTCCGGATTTACCATAACAAGGTCCAGCTGACCGGATTTTGCAGCGGCAAGAGCAGTCTCCTCATCAATGCTTAAAAATGTAATTTGTTTAAACCTGGATTTTGTTCCATAATAGTATTCATTGGGTTCTACAATAAGCTGCTGCCCCACATCCAGCTGTTTTACCTTAAAAGGTCCCGTTCCGATTGGGTTAGCTGCGTAGGTATCGTTATAGGCATGTTCCGGCACAATTCCAAGTAAAGCTACTGTACGGGTAAAGGGGGAGTATGCCCTCTTCAGGGTAAACTGCACCTTATTACCATCGATAACCTCCGCTTTCTTAAGCATAGTTAAATCTACGCTGGAACCGCTGTTTTTTGCTGTATTGAAGGTAAATACCACATCTTCCGGTTTCAATGGCTGTCCATCAGAGAATTTAACGTCATCACGAAGCGTAAAGGTATAAACCAATCCATCCTCACTGACCTTGTACTCCGTAGCCAAGTCACATTCTGTCCTTACTTCTGTGGTTATCTTCAAAAGTGATGTATGGAACAGACCATAGCCATAGGTACCATACCCGGTGCATGGATCAAAATTACCATCCTCGAAACCACTGCCGATAGAAATTGTTAGTGAATCCTGTGAATTTGATGAAGAAGTCTCCGGTGACGATGTTACTGCCTCCTCCTTTTGCTTCGCATTACCGGTACAGCCCGTGAATATGGACAAGGTTACTATTGCCAAGACCAAAAGCATCGTTATTTTCTTTCTCATTAAATTAATCTCCAGATTCTTTTTTATTAAAACCGAGCTTTGTTGCAGCTCATCCCATTCGGATGTGTCTGAAAACTGCTCGTGCCGATAAAACAGAGTTTCAGAAAATCTTAACGAAATTTCAGTTAACTCCAAGGTTATGAACTTTAGCTGTTACCTTTTTTTCCTTGTTCTTTCTCTTCCTCTTTCAGAACTTCATTCATACTTCCGGTTCGGTATCCAAGAATATCTAAGGCTACATACGCAAAACCAATTTGCTTAAATTTCTCCCCGATCTTATCCATGAGTTCCATATTAAAGAACTTCTCTCTCTCTTCCGGGGCAACCTCAATCCTAGCTATCTCTCCATGATGCCTTACTCTTAGTTGTCTGATTCCCAGATCAAGTAAGTACTGTTCTGCTTCATCCACCATTTTAAGCTTTGGTGCTGTAATATTATTTCCATAGGGGAATCTGGAGGATAAACATGCAAACGCGGGTTTATCCCAGGTAGTAAGGCCCAGTTCCTTTGAAAGCACCCGGATATCTTCTTTTGTCAGCTGTGCCTCTTTCAATGGACTGATTACTTCCAATTCTCTGGCAGCTTGCATTCCTGGTCTATAATCACCATCATCATTGATATTGGAACCATCAAAGACATAATTCATTTGATTCTCTTTTGCTATGGCATTAATCTTTGAAAACAGCTCTTTTTTACAGAAATAGCACCGGTTGATCGGATTACTGGCAAACCCTTCAATATCCAGCTCTTCCGAGGATATAATCACGTGTTTTACCCCTATCGTCTTTGCATATTGAATTGCTTCCTTTAATTCTCGCTCCGGATAAGTGGAGGAGGTGGCCGTGACCGCTATCATATTATCTCCAAGTACATCATGAACGACCTTAATTAAGAAGGTGCTGTCCACTCCGCCTGAATAAGCTACCGCCGCACTGCCTCTTTTCTTAATATTATCTTTTAACAGTTGAAATTTTTCTTGTAATTGCATCTTTTTTGTTTCCTTTCCTGATTTGTGATATATTTTTTATATTTACTTATCCTTTTCTGTAGCCAATCGGTTTATCTGAGTTGCCATATAACCTGCTCCATATCCATTATCAATATTTACAACAGCAATGCCGTTGGCACAGGAGTTAATCATTGTGAGTAAGGCGGAAAGCCCCTGCATATTCGCTCCATATCCGACTGAGGTTGGCACTGCTATCACAGGTTTGCTTACAAGTCCACCAATCACGCTTGCCATAGCACCTTCCATTCCGGCAACCGCTATGATACAATTTGCCGATTGAATCACCTCTAGTTTTGCCAGCAGACGATGAAGTCCGCTTACCCCGACATCATAGATTCGCTCCACCTGGCTTCCAAAATATTCTGCGGTCTGCGCCGCCTCCTCTGCGACCGCTATATCGGCAGTGCCAGCAGTACAGACGGCTATTTTACCCTGTCTTGTTTTTCCTCCTTTCTCTATCTTAATAATACGGGAAAGGGGATCATATTCTGCAAATGTAAATTCTTGTTTGATGAATTCATATTGCTCCTGTGATGCTCTGGTACCGAATACCTCTCCTTCCTCCTGATAAAGCCTCTTTACAATTTCCAATAAATGTTCCTTTGTTTTGCCGCTGCAAAATATAACTTCAGCAAATCCGGATCTCAATTTCCGATGAGTGTCCAGTTTTGCAAACCCCAGCTCTTCAAAGGGTTGCCGACGGAAATAATTCTCAGCATCTTCCACCGATATTTCACCTGTTTTTACTTTCTCCAAAAGCTCTTTTGCCTTCATTCTTTCCTCCCCAACTGATTCCTAATTAACAAGCCTGATTGATTACAAAGTCTGTTATAAAATAATAAAAAGCTATAAAAACAGTACTCACCTCCTGGTGAATATATGCCTTCATAGCTTTTTCATCTCTCTTCAATTCCTTATTATTTCATATCTCTAACTCTAAAATGCGGACATAACTTCTGTTATGATTATGCTTTATGCAATTATCCTCATTATTTTAGCCAACCCAAGTACCACATCACTCCGTGATCTGTAATACTAAATTGACAGCCTCCTCGATATAATCCGGCAGCTTTTTTTCGGTAACACCAACCACTGTAGCATGACTCTTGCTCATCGGTATAAGAATTAGTCTTGCCTGACTGGATGCCACGGCTTCGGCCATCTTCGGTGTAACTTCACCAAACATGGAATTTGCCATTACGATACCGATGGGTCCAAGAATCACATCTGCATTCCTGCAATTATAGATTACTGCATTTTCACCGGTTGCTGCATCTACTCCTGTTTTTCCTTTTAACATGTTGGTGGTAGCCGCAGAATTTGTTCCAACTACAACAATATTAACATTTTTACACCTGCTACCGATTGCTTCCACCAGACTTTTTCCAACACCGCCACCCTGACCGTCAATTACTAAAATATTCATTTTAACCTCTTATACCTTCTGATATCATACCAGGAGCCGTATTGCTGCCTGCAATAGTTCCACTCCTTAAAAGCTGTATTATTAAAATTGCTAATCTCTTTCTTAGCCCGTGAATGACTTCAATCAACACTCTTATGATTATACCATACAAACAGGATAAAATGTCAACAAATTAAGAAGAATATATACGCAAACGTTATCATTCGCTCTTTTTATTACTAAACCTGTATATCCCGTTATTAGGAGTATTTCTTGAGAACATATTCTGTAAATGAGAACATTATGTATACGATAACTTTATTTACCCAAACGTTTGCATATTTTATAATCGTAATGTTATACTTTACTTTGTATAATATACCTAAACACTCCTATTTACTTTTTATAATATATATTTGGGAATTGTAAAACTCGAAACTACAGCTTTTTATATGCAATTAAGTCGGACTCCCTAAGTGGAATTCAGCCGTATGCAGCACGACGCAACGGAATTTGTCTCAATTTGTATGAAAATTGTATGAATGATTTTCACAACCTTTCGCGTTTATCATTTATTTCAATTGCATGAAAAATTTTCACAACCTATAGCGTTTCTAATTTGCCAACCATATAATAAGAAAGGTGATTCCATGACATTAAAAGAAATAGCGAAACTTGCGGGTGTATCCGTTTCTACCGTTTCCCGTGTAATCAATAGCAACAATGCAAAAGCAGCCAGCAAAGAAGTCCATGATAACATCTGGCGAATTGTCAGGGAAACAAATTACATCCCCAATACCGCGGCACGTAATTTGAAATTACATAAAGCCTCCGAAGGCCTATCAAGTTCGACCAAAACGATTGGCTGTATCTTTGCTCGCTCCAACAGTACTGTAAATGATCCTTTCTTTTCTCAAATAGCAAGAGCAATTGAGCAGGAGGTATACCGGAAAGGATATATTATGAAATATTCTTTTTCCGCTTATGATATTAATGATGCAAATACCTACCATATGATAACGAATAATCCAGTAAACGGCATTGTAGTATTAGGGCGGTTTGATAAGAATTTATTGGATTTTATCAATAAGCAGTATAAACATGTAGTTTACGTGGGACTGAATAAGATTGATTCAGAGT
The DNA here is from genome assembly GCA_023392995.1 of Bacillota bacterium. Taxonomy (GTDB): domain Bacteria; phylum Bacillota; class Clostridia; order Lachnospirales; family Lachnospiraceae; genus Mobilitalea. The sequence goes on along the minus strand of JAEWMZ010000456.1, from coordinate 28,973 downwards.
TTGATCAGATCATAAGCGATGGGTATCAGGCTTCTATTGCAGCAATTAATTATCTGCATAAGCTTGGACATAGTTCCATAGCCTATATTGGAGAAAAGCAGAAAGAATTACGCTATCAAGGTTATCTGGATGCGATGAATACCCTTAAGCTCCCTGTGTTAAGGGAGAACATTATCGTAGCTCCCATGTCTTCCGAGGGTGGTTATAATGGAGTAAAAGAATACTTAAAAAAAGGTAAGAACGTAACTGCTTTGTTCTGTGCTAATGATTCAACAGCCATTGGAGCCATGAAAGCAATCAAAGAGTGTGGCTATCGCATACCTGACGATCTTTCTGTCATCAGCATTGATGATATAGATACTGCCAGGTATATGTCGCCAATGCTGACAACAATCCGTATCCCAATGGAGGAATTAGGAAAGATGTCCGCCAAAATATTATTAGATCGAATCGAAAATGGAAAAGGCATCAATGTAAAGGTAGAATTACCTTTTCAGATTATAACAAGAGAAAGCTGCTGTAAATTAATCAATGACAGACCACAGAAAAGAATTTAAACAAAAGAATACTGCATGGTCTATTTCATTGACTGGAAGGATACAGACAAGCTTACCAATTCCCTATGATTTGCAGCTTGTCCTTCCATCTTTTATTCAGCCATGCTGCGGTTCTTCCAATCATGAGTACTGAAACCACGGTTCCTACTCCAATTCCAATTATATGATCAGAAAGCAATAAACATAGAAGGATTGTCATGACAATGGAACTGGAATCAAACATATTCTTCGCAAAACCAAAATCCTTATTCATTTTTTTCCCAATCAGATCTGTTAATCCATCCGGAGGGTTTGGGACCAAATTCATATTCACTGTAATTACAACTCCTAAGGCTGTTAAAAAGATTGCCAATGCCAATAAGACAATTCTAAGGCTATGATTGGAGGGTTCATAGGTAATCAGATTAGAAAATAAGTTTGTATACATTCCAAAGACTATACCGCAGGGCACCTGCATCAACAGCTTTATATCCAGTATTTTACCGATTAGCAGCATTTCAATTGCCACATAAAAGGTATAAAAAACTATCGTAATCGTTCCAAGTTTGTAATGAAAGATTTCAGATATGGCATAAGGCATGGAATTGAGTGGTGATACACCATATCCGGTTCTAGTATTTAATATAACCCCCAATGATAGGATGCCAAGTCCCAACAGGTAACTTAAAAATCTTATGAGTTTTTTCATCTAAACAACGACTCCTTCTTCCGTAAACTGTCTGATCGTAAGCTATCATTTGTTTCCCTCCTCCGATCTTCCCGCATAAAGCAATAAAACCTGCATATTATCTGTATTTTGTTCGGCAGCTGCAGCCAATTCCAGAAAACAGACATAGTTTCTGAGTGTACCTTGATTAACACATATAATTACATAAAAGCTGGAACAACATATCTATTTCAACAGTAAATGTTGTCCCAGCTGCATATTTAAGTCTCTTTTAATACAAGTTTTCTTTCCTCTTTTGAGGAACGATATATCGCTAATACAATCTCGAGCGTTTTTGTTGCGTCCTCAGGTGGGATCGGAACAGGCTGGTGATTTTGCAGGCAGTGATAGTAATCCTTTATCTGATCAAAATGACATTTTCCCCAATAGGCATACTCATCCTGACCGCTGTCGGCGTTATTTTTTATAACAGTCTCCTGACCATCTAACTGGATTGTTACCGTATCACCATTTAATAAAATAAAGCCCTTCTCGGTACTCACCATAATTTGAATCGGGCTATTGGCAGTAAAATAATTGCAGGCATAGAAGGAATAAACCGCACCATTTTCAAAGGTAATTGCCGCATCAGCCACATCTTCGACTTCAATATGGGACAGTATCCTGGTATCGATATGACCTTGTACGGTCTCTGCTTCACAGCCCATAAGATATCTTACCAGATCAATGCTATGAATGGCCTGATCGATTACCACCCCTCCGCCTTCTTTATCCCAGGAGCCTTTCCAGTCACATTCATAATAGGAAGGCGGGCGCCACCAATTCAAACTTGACCATGCACCGGTTACCCTGCCAAGCCGGCCTTCTAGCAGCAGTCTCTTTGCTTGAACTATCCCTTTGATATATCGATTCTGAAAAATAACACCCAGTTTTTTACCGGTTCTCCTTGCAGCATCACACATCTCATAGGCATCATCCATATTAATCGCAATTGGTTTTTCTGTCAATACATGAACACCTGACTCCAGACATAAAATAACATGCTCTTTATGCAGAAAATGGGGCGTAAGCACATGCATAACATCAAGAGATGCCAGATTCGTTATGTTTTCCAGCTTGTCACTAAAATCACAACCGGGAAAGGAGCGTGCAAACTGTTTCGCCCGATTGATATCTTTATCTACTGCAACAACGACTTCGATGGAATCCCCAAGCTTAGCAAAAGCATCCTGATAAACACTTGATATTCTACCACATCCAATCATTCCTACCCTAAGCTTCTTCATCGTACAAATCCTCTCCCTATACGTATGTAGCGGATATAAACCTGTAAAAACTCTCTGATTTATAGCCGTTATCTTGGATATTTTACATTGATGCTGTTCTTACATAATATAGTTTTTTACAAATTGAAAGGCTGCCATATAGCGATTCATGTCTTCGTCACCTTTCTCGTACTCAACGATTGCCCAATCCTCCGGGTCTAATATTTCCTTCAATTTATTCGTCAAGCGCAGGTAATCCATATCCCCGCTTCCTAAATCAACAAATTCCTTCGTTCCTTTATTATAATCTCGTAAATGAACATAGTGAAAACGTCCAGGATATTGTTCCATTAATTCCACCGGATCATAACCGGAAGAAAATGCCCAACCGGTATCAAGTCCGAAATACAGTTCTGGCGCATAGGTTCCTATGCTTTTAAAAATCAAAGCATCATTGTCAAATTCCCAGGAATGATTATGATAATGAACCCTGACACCTTGCTCTTTCGCTAAAAGAGCAAGCTCATTCAGCTCCTGCGCAATCAATTTGACCTGTTCCGGATCTGCTAATCTGCTGTCTATCTGAGGATTATCCATAGGCCATTTATTTAGCCCTGTTAAGACAAGGTTATGTTCCTTATTATCCTTCACAAAGTCCACAACCTTCATAAATCCATAAATAGCCTCCTTCTTTTTATCAAGCAGGTCTGTGAGTACGCATAGCGAATGCATGCCTGACATTAACATATCTGTATCATTTAACGCCTGTTCTAAATATTCCTTTTTGTCGGTTCCAAAAAACCTTGCTCCAATCTCGGTTCCTATAAATCCAATTCCCCTGATTTCAGCTAACAGTCCTTTTGTATCAGTCGCAATCTTATCCTTAAATAGTACGGCATGGCAGCCAAGTTTCATCCTGTAAACCTCCGATCAATCTATTTTTATGATATTCCCAGTTTTTGCCGACTCCTGTAATGCATCAATCAGCTTTTGTATATAGAGACCATGTTCAAAGCCCGAACCACTTTCTTTTTTCCCATTGATTGCATCAACAAATGCTTTCCCCTGCAAGTAAAAATTAATCAAAAATGGAACTTCCGGTACATTATCATCTTCCATATACAATTCCTTTGGAACCTGAAGTGTTACCGCCTCTTTTTCATAAGCACCGTCAATTTCTTTTTTCAAAAATGTAATTTCAAAGGGTCTTTCTCCTCGGAACATGACTGAGCCACCACTTCCGTAAAGGTCTAAGGTCTGATGGGAACCAATACGGCTTGCCGTAAAGGAAAGCAGTGTTCCCTTCTCTGTCTTGGCCTGAAATACAGCAACATCATCGTTGGTTACTAATCCCTGGATTTCCGTTCCGATTACTTGTCTGCTCTTGATAAAAGTATGCTCCATACAGCTTACTTCTGTTATTTTACCTGATTTCTCGCAAGTAAGCATATCTGCCAGATCCAGCAAGTGACTTCCAAAATCAGCAATCGCACCCGAGCCCGATAACTCCTCCTGCATTCTCCATTCAAGTTCTACCTGTGGTGCAGCAATTCGACTCCCCCCATGGGATTGCCTGATATAATAAATATCTCCCAAGGTTCCATCGTCAATCATTTGCTTCATATATCTGATAGCCGGAATATTGCGATAGCAAAGTCCAAGCATGCATACCTTATCCGTTACCTTACTTAATCCAAAGCCTGCTTCACAATCCTTTGCACTATTACCAAAGGGCTTTTCACACAGGACATGCTTTCCTGAATTCAAAGCTTTTACAATAAGCTCATCATGTGTAAAGTTAGGCGTACAGATAATAACTGCATCTGAATTCTCCAACAATTCCTCATAGGAATCACACACTTTCGCCTCATCAAGCTGAAGCTCTTCCTTATATTTATCTGCTCGCCCAGGAATAATATCGTAAAGTGCACTGATTACTGTATCCTCCAGCAATTTAAATGCATTGATATGAAATTTTGCAATTCCTATCGTATCACCGGTTCCAACAATTCCAATTCTGATCATATTGATACCATCCTTTTCTTTAAGTTCTCCGTCTTTACCCACTCTTTTTCACACTAACGGACATTCGACCTTTAGGTCGCGGGGTTCCGGATGTGAAGATTCTACATTCCACACTATAGAAAGCTTTTTAAATGCTGTTTTCCAAGCACAAGTCCTTCCTTTACGGCCTCTAAATTATGCTCATAATCAGCGTCTTCATGTTCGATGCTTATTGTATTAGAATAACCGGCTTCCTTCAGCTCAGATAAAAACCGGTTCCAGTCAATTTCTCCCCTGCCCGGTATCCGATAATTGAACCAGCTAAAATCCGTTAAAAATCCGCTCTCCTTAAGTAATTCCCTGTGTATCTGCGTATCCTTTGCATGAACATGAAAAATACGATCCTTGAATTCCTTTATCGGTTCATAAGGATCTATAAACTGCCAAACCAAATGGGAAGGGTCATAGGTAAGCCCAACATAAGGACTATCAAACAGCTTGAAAATCTTTCTCCACATAACCGGCGATATCGCTATATTTCCCATAAGGGGACAATTTTCAAAAGCAATTTTAACTTTCTTTTTTTCCGCCAGTTTAATAATAGGCTCGAACACGGCCTCAAATTTGTCCAAGCTTCTTACCGGTATCTTTCTGATTGCATCCGCACGGTCGTATACTCCCTCTTCCACACTTTTGTCAATCCCAGTAGAGGTGACTATTCTTTCAATCCCTAACTCACTTGCAAATATAATTCTTTTCTTCAATTCTTCGATATGCATCGTCGCTTCTGCCATATCCGTGCTTAGATAATTACGGCAATAGGTAAGTGAACTTATCTTAATTTTTCCTGAATGAATGACTTTCGAAAATTTGTCATAGTCCATCGGCAAGGTAGGTCCTACTTCCAGATCCTCAAATCCGTTTTCACGTGCCCAATCAGCAACCTCAAAAATATCTTTCATACCTTCCTTTACCAGGAAGTTTGTAAGTAATCCAATTCTCATGTTCCTTCTTCCCCCAATCTTTGGTTTAAGACAATTGCTTCCTGCGATTGAATCAATCCTTTATGTGAAATATACTTACTGCATTCATAAGTAATCCAGAATCATCCTTCAACTGCTGGACAATATCATTCAAAGCGTTTACCGTCTGCAGCTGATTTGACGCACTAACATTCAGCTCCTCTGATGCTGCTGCCGTTTCTTCTGTTGTCGCCGATATACTTTCAATCGTTTTTAATGTGTTATTTTTTGCATTTTCAATTCCTTCCACATTGGCGACCATTTTATTCAGATTCCCGGTTAGATCTCCCACATGTTTGCTAATATCCTGAAATGCTCCCATGGACTGTGATAAAGCCTCTTCCTGTGAAGATACGATACTTTCGGCATATTGTGCACTTTTTACTGTCATTCTTGTCTGTCCATTAATTTTCCCAATAATTCTGGCAATTTCAGAAGCCGCGTTAACAGATTGTTCTGCCAGCTTACGAATTTCATATGCCACCACAGAGAACCCTCGTCCAAATTCACCTGCTCTGGAGGCCTCGATTGAGGCATTGAGAGACAGAAGATTTGTTTGATCCGCTATTTGCTTCATTGTTTCTAAAATACCAGAAATTGCACTAATCTCCACCTCAAGCTTTTCAATATCACCTATTACATTTTTAGTAACTTCTTTTGTGTCGTTTGCTTTCACACAAAGATGATCCATGCTGCTCATACCGTCCCGGACGAGTTCAGAGGTATTACCTGCAATTTGCTCAATATTATTCGTTCTTTCATAAAGCTCCTGAATCTGTTCCACGAGATCATTCATCTGTATCAAACCTGTTTCGGCATCTTCTGCCTGCTGAACCACTCCTGTCTCAATATCCTGAATTGCCCGTACAATATTCTCCGTAGCCGATACTAAGACCATGGAATTATCCGAAAGCATGAAAGCGGATTTCGACACAGTACTGCTGCTGCTTTTCATTTGTTTGATTAAGCCGCTCATACCCTTTATTACATCATTGATACATCGTCCAAGGATACTGAATTCATCCCTCCTGGCAACTTTCGTCATCGATGTCAAATCACCTTTTTCTACCTGCTGCAATACCTGATTGACACCCTTCAGAGTTTTGCTGTATCCATTTGCAATAAATGCTCCCAGGACAATCGCAGTAACCCCGGCAAACAAGATCATAGCTAATGTGACAAGCTTCAATTCATTCGCCTTAGACAGAATTTCACTCTTAGGAACAAAGCTGCAAATAGAAATTCCTGACTCACCTATTTCTTTATATGTAAATAGATATTGCTTGCCCTCTAGCTCAATGTATTGACTTTCCGTTACTTTCTGGCTTTTCATCAGTTCCTGAAAAAATGGCTGCCCTGACAGGTTAAAGTCTTGATCAACATTATCTGTAAAAATTTCTCTTCCATCCTTCGTAATCATTCCAATAAAACTACCTGCCGGCATGTTTGTATTATCTATTATCTTATGGATGGATTTCATTGATACATTAATTACCAGGCTGCCCATGGGCTCATTAATGAAATTATTAATATTGCAAATATAACTGATTGCATAGTCGGACTTTTTACCGCCCGTCATCTGATCCAGATACGGATGTTCTCCAATCCACGCTTTCCCTTCCTTTGTTTCTGTAAGAATTGCACCTTCAGCTTGCAAAAACTTATTATAATCAAAGTCACCGAATTTCGTTCCGTTTCCTGAAAAATGCTCTCCGTCTTGTGTTACAATAAAAATATTGGAGATAGCTTCTTGGGCTATTATCTCCTTCGAAACCAGAGATACAATTTCACTCCATCTGCTTTTTTGCTCTTTTGGATTACTCTTATAAAAGCCTGAGAAATATTTCATTATTATTTCATTCGATACTAATACATCTGCTTTTTGAATCATTGATTCCATATTATAAGAAATCAAATCTGATTTTCCCTGAGCAGCGGACTGCGCTGATGCCTCGTAGCTTTTATTTAATCCTTGTGCAGCGATTTCATATGAGATGATACCTAACATGATAATTGAAAGAACTGGTACAAAGAAGGCTAAAATCAGTCTGTTTCGTGTTTTATCCATGCCGAAATTTATTTTTAAATTCCTGCCTGAACTTTTTTTGAGATTATCACCTAGCCTCTTTTTATCATCCGCACCTAGGTTTTTCTTTGGATCATTATCTTTCTTTGAATCAGTATCTTTCTTTAACTTGGAATCATTTGAATCTGCATCTACATAATGCCTAAACTTTAAACCTACCTCTTGCTTAAAACCTTTATCTACATTTTTTTTTATCTTCACACCCAGAAATTTTCGCATAACTCAAATAATTCTCCATTTCTTTTTTATTATAAATAGAAACAAACGAATATTATGTATTGAATTTCTTGATTTCTTGAACGGCTTTCTCATTGGTTTCTATTGTTGCTTTTATCCTAGAACCTTTTTTATTCTCTTTATTTCTGTAAGCAATTCTTCCCTATTCGGTGTATGACTTTTGCTGATATAAAATCGGGTTGCAGCATTTGCTATGGCCAGTCGTTCCTTCACTTTCAAATCACCAAGACAGGAAGCTATATAGCCGCCGTTAAAAGTATCCCCTGCCCCAGTCGTTATAACAGGTGCTTCACAGTAATCCTGCTCCAGGATTCCTACTCCTTCTGATTTTGAGGAAATAACGGCATACTTGGGCGTGTGAACGATAAGCTCATCCAGACCAATGATACTTCTGATGTCATCTGCCGACAGCGCATCCTCTTCACTGCGATCAAGAAATTCTTTGCCATAATAAGAGAATAAAATTACTGCTTCATGTTCATTCAGACTTAATGTAACCGGAATTCTATCATTGATCTTCTCTAAGACCTGAAAGGTATCGATGATTGCTTCTTTGCTTCTTTTTTTAATATTTGCAAAATCAAAGAATAATCTTTTGGGTCCTTTTGTATGGAAATAGTTTTCATTGAGCTTATTGATAAATTCATCAAAGGTTGGCATATTGGACCAATATCCCAATGATACAATATCCGCATCCAATAAGATTTTCTCTAGCTCATCCTGTCCGATTGCCTTTACGAAATCCTCCCAAGTAAAGTTTAATAAATCATCCAGATTCGGCATCATTATTTTCCCGTCAGTGAATTCAAGAATTGTACTGATAACTGGATCTCCAATGGATATTAATGTACATTTTTTGCTTAGCTCATTGAATATTTTATCGATTTCTTCCTTACCGTACATTCCCACCAAAGTAGTTGCTACATCCAAATTTCCTAAAGCTTTTCCCGTATTAGCAGTAAACCCTCCATAACTTCTTCTTTTCTTAATTAATTCATTGGCCATACCGCCTTCCTTACGGTTAACAATAATTTCACCGAAATTCTGCATTTTATTAATTAGAATATAGTTATTATCCGCTGTTCTTGTCTCAACCACCTGCCATACCTGGTCAATAAATCCATCAATTCCAAGAACAATTTTCCCGCTAAAACTTTGAATATATTGCTCTAAGATGCCATCCTCAATCGCTGCCCAATTATTACCTTGCATTAAATCCACCTATCCTTACATTAAATTTATCTGCCTGCCGTTTATTACGAAAAGCCATTCTGCATATACCTTTAAATGTCTTCTATTTTTTATATCTCAAAATCATATCTTCTAATGTCAATGGTTCAACGAGAGCTGCTTTTCCAACAGAACCAAATTCAACGATTAATGTCCCGACAACTTCTTTTACACCCAGTTCAACGCATTCCATAATTGCTTGAACATCCTCATCTATTTGGGAACCCTTCATTACAGTGTCCATAATCGGAATCAGAAAAGCTCTGGGGTCAAACGCTGATTTCTTTTCTTCCAGCAGCTGATAAATACCGCCGATGGAAGGGCTGTTTTTCTTATCCTGATACTGATGAAAATATTCCCGCAAGTTTCTGGTTACCGCTAAGCGCAAATCTGTATCAACATTAATTTTACCAATACCACAGGCAACGGCCTGCTTAATTTCATTGACTGATATTCCATCTGCATTCTTAATTTCACCGCCAAGAGCATTAATTTCATCAACAATATATTTGGGAACTGTTGAGGAACCATGAGACACCAATACACCAAAGATTTTTTCATGTCTTAAGCATTCCTTGATTGCAATAACAATTTCTTGGCGCAGCTTTACATTTTTTCCTTTGACTGCTCCGTGCATCGTACCATAAGAAATAGCAAGGCAATCCACCTCGGTTTTCTTAAAGAATTCAATAGCCTTCATTGGATTGGTATAGGTTGAGGCCTCCGAAAATACATGATCCTCTACTCCGGCCAGAACGCCTAGCTCGCCTTCCACCGATACTCCTCGTTCGTGGGCATATTTTACTACCTCGCGGGTTAATTCCACATTTTCATCAAAAGGCAGGGAGGATCCGTCAATCATAACTGAGGTGTAACCTCCGTCGATCGCTGCCTTTACAGAGTCAAAATCCTTGCCATGATCCAGATGCAACACAATAGGAACGGAAGAATATGTACCATATTTTCGAACAGCATCTCCGATGTTTTTTGCACCGATCCGTTTATCTTCAATCGTTGAATTTAAAAAATCTGTTCTTCCTCCCATAAAGCCGTTTGCCAGATCCGCTCCCTGCAAAATCACCGGGCTCCGTAACATTTCATGAACCTCAATTGCTGCTTTAATCTGCGCTACTGCATTCACATTGAATGCACCTTGAGCAAAATTGTATCTGTCGGTTGCCTCCAAAAGAGGTCTAAGTGGTATAATCGGCATATTTTTTATTTCCTTTCTCATTCTATTTTTTCAGTTATAGATTTCATTTTCATTTTATTATTAGGAATAAATTGTACTATCTTTTATAAATATCACTTAATTCAGCACCCATTATTTATGATGAATCTGCGTTTTCATCAATCAGTGCAGGAACCACTACGCCTCATTCCTGCGTCTTGTCTCAGCTTAAATATCTGGCACTGATAAAGCGAACTTTACGTAAAACAGTACTAGATTAAGCTTAGTCTGTAACCTATCAGTCGTTACGCTTGATCGGCAGGAACCAGATACTCTTTGATCTTATTATAATCTTCTCCGTTATAGCATACGATTTCATAAGACGCTATCTCCGGATTACTGAACACCCTTGTCAATCCGATGAACTGAGTCAGTTTTGATGCTAAATTCAGAACATCCTTATCATCTGTAATTAGCTCCACCCTTCCCTGACAAGTTTCCAGTGCTTTAAAAAAGCCGTCGAGATTATTAATTTGTTTCACTCTCATTCTTACATCCTCCTTAAACTATAATTAATAGGATTCAAGTGTAAAATCCCAATGCCAATGAATTGTTCCTCTCCATAAAGAATTTAACTTTTTACACTTGAATCTTAATAGATAATTGTAAAGCTCAGAAACTGCGGCAATTTTTTATATTATTGAATCAGGCTCCTGAGCACTCAACTTACGAAGCCGACCAAACATATGCTTTACCCAAGGGGTAGGTTGAAATGGTTTCTTGCTGCAAACAGGATTTTCAAGCTCTTCTAATTCACCCGGAATCCATCTTTCCTCCGGATTATCATAATCACACTTCATAAGAATCCGAAGCTGCTGCATTACCCAGTTTTCATACACCATTACTTCGTCATAGCTCTTATAGGAATTTGCCTTCTGGCGAAGCTTTTCAGCAACGTCCGGAAATTGTGATATCAGATTATGCTCTTCCTTTATATCCATCTCCATATCATAAAGCACATCATCCTCAGGAAATCCGGAGTAAGTGAAATATTTCCATTCCTTCCAGCGTACCATTCTGCCAAGGGATGTATCACCATTATTTAAATAGGTGTATAGTTCACTGACCACCATACGGTCTCCATCCTCAATCCCCTTACTAATTTGATCTGATAGGTCTTTTCCATCGCCAGCTAATACCTCTGCTCCAGCCAGCCCGCAGATTGTGGCCCCAATGTCCAAAAGACTGGTCGGACTATGAAGCTGCTTTCCTGAGGGAATTCCTTTCCCCTGAATTACAAAGGGAATATGGGCAGATGGCTCGTAAAATACCTGCTTTCCATAATAACCATGGGTACCGTTCATATCGCCATGATCTGAGATATAGATAAATATTCCTTCATGTCCCGTACGTTCCAGATACTCCTGAAATGCATGATAAACTGCACCAATATGTCTATCCTGCTGTTCCACTAAGCCGTAGTAAGCCGCACGTGCTGCTCTGGCCACTTCCGGATCTGCTTCCTGGAATTTACCTTCTAACGCAGGATGTCCTTCAAATTCCTCGGATACATCGTCCAGACTTATCTTGTCATAATAATAATCATAGAGCTCCTTCGGAGCAACATAAGGAAAATGCGGGCCATACGTCCCTACTGTTATAAATTGCGGGCGCTCATGATCTTTTCTCAGATAGTCCAGCGTTTCACCTACAACATATCGGTCATAAGCCAGAACAGGAGAATCACCTCCACCGATATAATAAAGTGAGCCATTCTCATCAAATCCGGTTACCTTGCTCTTCTTTTTTGACCCATCTTTCTTTTCAGGCGGATTATTGTGATATACGGGAGTACGCTCTTTCGCTATACGCTTAGCATAGCCATGCCGCTGATCGGGTCCAACAAAATGCATACGCCCGCTTAAAACCGTCTCATATCCTGATACGGTCAGACTGTGAAGGAACGTAGCTCTGTCAGAGTTAATAGCATTAAAGTTAAATAAAACACCATTATTACTGGGAAGCTTTCCGGAAATCATTGCAGCACGTGCCGGTACACACAGTGGACATGGAGTATATGCATTTGTCATTGTTGTACCTGTTTTGGCGATATGATCCAAATTAGGGGTTCGTACAATACCATTGCCTGCATAACCCTGAAGATGATAGGAATGCTGATCAGACATATAAAGTAAGATATCTTTCATTGCAAATGTATCCTTCCTCTTTTATTTTAACTTATTTAATTAAATTTATTAATTATATTGTATCATGTTTTTTTTATAATTTCAATATCCTAAACATAAATAGATTTGATCTATCTCTTGTATTATAATATTTATTCTGGTATTATTTTTATTAATTAAATTAATTATTAGTAATTAAAGGAGATCTCTATGAACACACATATTTTGAACAAAATGAGAAACAGTGAAGTAGAAGACTATTTAAACCGTGGACGAGATACCATTTTTATTCCTGTCGGAACGGTAGAACTGCATGGTGATTTACCTTTGGATTGTGAAGCAATTTATGTTGAAGCCATTGCAGAAAGAATGGCCGAAGCCACGGCGGCGGAGAAGGCTGCTGTTCTATTGAAGAACGGGATGCTCTTGCCGCAGAAGGGGAACAAATGCTGAAAGACTTTGTACATTTCTTCAATCCCCAGCAGGTAATCGACGATCTTGCCGAGATTGACCGAATGACGCAGGAAGATATTCTTCCGCGTTATGCCCATCTTTCATAACGAAATATAAAGTTAAAGTTAAAGTTAATAAATTTTATTAAATTACACTCTTATTCGTCAGGAATGTTCAAAATGGAATAAAAAGTTAAATATTTGCTTGAAATATACTATAGTTTGTTTATAATTAATAGTGATTTACATGAACCGTATTAAGCGTAAGACAAACATATATAATATACAGAAAGGAACCTACTTAATATGCAAATTGCCAATGGAAACAATCTGTCCCGAGTTAAAGTCACAAACCAGTCAGCAATTCGCCAGATGATTTATCACGATGGTCCAATATCCAGAATCGAAATATCAGAAAAACTATCTCTCACCCTTCCTACAATCACTACTACCGTCAACCATCTTCTTTCCAAGGGATTAATTAAGGAAGTGGAGAATACGAAGGCTTCTGAAAAAACCCTTGGGCGTAAAGCCTCACTGATTGATATTGCAGACGATGGAGGGTATTTTATAGGGATTGAGATGCGTGGCGCGCTGCGTCGTGCATGTATCACTGATTATCGCGGGAGATCTTTGAAAGTCATTGCGGATGATACCTCCTACTGTGACTATGAAGATGTAATTTTGCAAACCTGCGAGCTGGTTAAAAAGTTATTGCGTACCGGTAAAATTCCTAAGGCTAAGATAGCGGGAATTGGTTTATGTCTTCCTGGACTTGTTGACCGCAATGAGGGAATTCTGACAGTGCATCCAGGTTATGGATGGGAGAATAAAAATGTGAGCAGTGACCTATCCAGGTTGTTAAACTACACCGGTCCCATCTCAATAGAAAATAATGCCGGAGCGAGAGCTTACGGTTCCTACTTATTCGATCATAAACGAATGGACAATTACCAGTCCTTTGCTTATTTCTTAGTTTCAACAGGAATTGCTTGCCCTTTGATGTATTCTCATCAGAGTTTTCATGAATCCATCATAGGTCAAGGTGAGGTCGGTCACATGATATTAGACTCCAACGGGCCTGTCTGTAACTGCGGAAATCATGGTTGTTTGGAGGCCTTCTCCAGCGAGCGGGCGATCATTGCCAATTGTGTCAGTGCGATTCGTAATGGTCAGGCTCCTATCCTAAGCCAGATCAGCAGCACTCCCGACTCTCCAACAATATATGAGATTATAAAGGCTCAAGCGGAAGGCGATCAAAGTGTTAATAGAATATTGGAAGATGCGATATTCCATCTGGGTATTGCCATCGCCAATATCGATAACTTTGTTAAACCCCAGTGTATCCTAATTGACAGCCATCTTTTCCAGAGCCAGAAGAATCAGGAGCAGCTCATGAAAGTTATTCATAAGAATTTATATACGGCTACGAATATGGACACTGAGTTTATCTTTGTGGAGCCCAATGAATTCAGCGGTGCTGAAGGTGCTGCAGCTGTAGCTGTACAAAATGATCTCAAAACCTTTATTGAATAATGGATTTTTACATTTCATGATTTCAAATATTAAAAGAGGGTTTTATTCAGGAATCTTACCATAAACCTCCTGAATAAAGCCCTCTTTTGCTGCTATACATAATGATTACTGCTCAGTCCGTGCTAGTATCTTTTTTATATTTGATGCAAATAGCGTAACTGCAATGCTAATCGATAGAAAGTCAGCAACCGGCTCAGCTAAAAACACTGCAAACAGCTTGTCCTCAAAAAACATCGGCATAATATAAATTAAAGGAATGAGTATAATAAGCTTTCTTAAACATGCAATCACAAGGGATAGCTTTGCTTCGCCCAAAGCATTAAATATCCTCTGAATTGCTATCAGTATTCCAAATATTGCGGAAACGGCAAAATAAACATGTATGCCATCAACTGTTATTACTAATAAGTCCTGTGAGCTGTTATTAAAAATCTTTACAAATCCTTCCGAAAAACAATAAATCAATATCCAGAAAATAAAAGTATACGCAAAATCTAATAAAAGAAGCAACCGGTAGGTTTTTCGTACCCGCTTTACTTTACCGGCTCCATAATTAAAGCTTATAATCGGTTGTGCTCCCTGCGCGATCCCTTGCGCCGGAAGTGATAAGAATTGCATAAGGCTGGCTATGATCGTCATAGCCCCAACCGCCACATCACCGCCATACTTTGCAAGAGATACGTTAAAAACAATACTCAGTGCACTTTCTGTAGCTGTCATAATAAAGGTGGAGAAGCCCAAGGAAATCACGGGAAATATAACAGCAGGCTTAATCCTTAAGCAATTTATTTTTATTTTTATGTTCGTCTTATCGGAAGTAAGAATATGTAATGTCCATAAAGCCGATATCATCTGTGAGATAACCGTTGCAATCGCTGCACCTACCGGTCCCATTTTAAAAACGAAGATAAAAAGCGGGTCAAGCAAAATATTCAATAATGCACCAATGATAACTGTTGCCATTCCGAGGCGGGAATAACCCTGGGTAATAATGAGAGCATTCAAGCCCATGGTCAGCATTACAAAAACGGTTCCTAAAAGATAAATACGCAGATAAGGAAGTGCATAAGTCAGACTATTGTCACTAGCTCCAAACAACCGTAAAACCGGCTCCGCTGATAGTTCTAAAACAATTGTAATCAGCAGCGCCAATAAGATCAATGCAGTCACACAATTCCCCAGCACCGCCTCGGCCGCCTCCTGCTGTCCTTTTCCCATAAAAATAGCAACCCGTGGGGCGCCTCCCTGACCAATCATTCCTGCTAAAGCTGAAATAATCATAATAATCGGAAGGCACAAGCCGAGGCCTGTCAAAGCGACATCTCCGATCCCCGGCATATGTCCGATGTAGATTCTATTTACCACGTTGTATAAAATACTGACCAACTGTGCTACGATGGAAGGTATCGCAAGCTTCAACAGTAGTTTTCCGATTTTCTCCTCGCCCAAATTAATACTGCTCTCCATATCTCTTCCTTTCCTACTATGGCTCCATTTCCCTCGGTCAAGTTTTTATCGGGATTTGCATCAGATTATCACACCTGATTTCTTTAGCCATAGCTGATAGTCTTCCGCCACCGGATCCTTTGATTCCAGCATGAAGTCCAGCAGCTGTTTACGAAATACCCTGATCTGCTCCTGATATTCTTCCTGATTGATCAAATTATGCAGCGCATCCGGATCCTTGGCAAAATCATAAAATTCCTCACGGCATCGATAATCAAAGAATCTTACACGAGCTCCAATCTCCTCATTCTCTTCACTGGCTTCCACCATTGCCTTATAGGTAAGCCCCATTTTTGACTCATTTCTATAGAAGCACTCGCCATCTGCCCAAGCATTGAAGATGTAGCCGCAGGTTTGACTCTGCACGCAGCGCATTGGGTATGAATTTTTCATCGAATTTGTATTAAACTGAGTAAATACAACATCTCTGTTACTCTGGCTTTGCCCCAACAACAGCGGAAGGTAACTCCGTCCATCTGTCTTTAGCTCCTGCTGCAGGCCGGCCGCTTCTAAAATGGTATCTGTAAAATCGATACCGGAAATATAATCCTCGTGATTCCAGGTTCCCGGCTTTATATGGTGCGGCCAACGAGCAATAAACGGTGTTTTCGTGCTGTTTAAATAACAGTTTGCCTTTGAGAACGGGAAGGCCATTCCGTTATCACTCATAAAAATGACAAGGGTATCCTCTGCCATTCCAGACTCTTCTAACGCATTAAGAACGGCACCCATTGTCTCATCACACCGATGGCAGCTGGAATAGTACTGTGCCAGCTCCTTACGAACCTCCGGCAAATCAGGAAGAAAGCCCGGCAGCCATGCTTCCTCCGGCGTATAAAACCGGGAGGCATAGGTATTGTAGCCATAAAACTTTTCCAATTCATCCTGACTGCCGGCAAAAGGTCTGTGCGGATCATGTGAATTAGCCATAAGGAAAAATGGTTTCCCCGCCTCCCTTGCGTTCTTGAAGAATTCCGCTGCGTCACGACCGTAAATATAGGGGCTCCTTCCATGGCAATTTTCTGGGTTAAAGACATTATCAAAATAATCCCAGGCGAATTTATGCTCAGGTGCACAATGTTTTGTCTTTCCGATAATCCCATTGTAATAGCCTTGTTGGTGCAATACTTCGGTAAGTGTCGTTACCTCTTCGTCAATTGGATCAAAACCAAGGGCTCCATTATGATGCGGATATAATCCGGTTAGCATGCTTTGTCGGGAGGGTTGACAAACCGCTATGGTTACATGGGCATTATCAAAGCGTATTCCCTCCTCTGCCAGTCTGTCCAGATTAGGGCTTATATCATCGACCGGGCAGCCAAAGCACCCGATTGTATTGTAATTCATGTCATCTGCAAGCAGCATAAGAATATTTGTCGCCATCTAATATACCTCCTATATTTTATATATAGATGATAGGACTGCATAATCACGCTATGCAGTCCTATCTCATGAATTAATTATTTCATTTTAGCAAGTTTGCTTGTAACCATGAGTTCAGGATAATGTCTGCTACACTCGGGAGCTTTCCAGCGTTCCTCGCTGTCAAAGCTGCACTTATTCAGTATCTTTAAATTTCTTCTAAGCTTATCTGCATTTGCTTTCATCTCATCCACTGTCAACTTACACGCCCCATTCAGATAACCACGCATCTTCTGCGCAATATCCGGATATTTGGAAATAATATTCTCCGATTCCTTGGGGTCGGCGGTCAGATCATACAAAACATCTTCTGCGTCAAAGCCATAATAATGAATCAACTTATACTGCTTCCATTTTACCATCTGACCATAGGAAAAGTCTCCGGCAGGATTGTCCTTCTCACCGCCAACCTCACTTACCACCATCCGCTCTGTATCGTCTGCGGCTCCGGTAAGCTGGGGATACAAGCTGACACCATCCGCATCCGGAGGAAGTATTGCACCTGCGTACTCACAGAGGGTAGGTCCCAAATCCATCAAAGAGGTGGCACCCTGCAGGGTCTTCCCCTGACCTATTCCGTCACCGGCAAAGATCATCGGTATATGTGCCGAAGCATCGTAGAAAGATCCTTTGCCATAGTAGCCGCGGTAACCTGCCTGCTCTCCGTGGTCTGATACATAGACAAAGATGCCCTCCCGTCCATTTCGTTTCAGATATTCCTGAAACGCATCATAGACGATACCGATCTGCTGATCTTCGAACTCCACCATACCGTAGTAGGAAGCACGAACCGCACGCACCACCTCAGGGTCACAATCACGCAGAATCTTGCCGTCGATGGCAGGATGTTCCGGGTAATCAAAGGTATCTTCCGGTATATCCACCTTATCCAAATAATACTCATAGAGCTCTTTGGGTGCAACATAAGGATGGTGCGGACCGTATGTACCGACACATAAAAACTGCGGTGCATCATAGCTGCCCGAGAGATAGGTGGTTGCTTCTGAAACCACATAGCGATCATACTCAAGGGTCGGTGAATTTCCGGCTCCAATTGCACTCAGACTGGAAACACCTCCCTGAGGCGTTCTATCATGAACACCCCGCTCAGCAGCCATTGCGGCATTCGGGCGATTATGAAAGATCGGAGTTTGTTCACCGGCAATTCTTTTTGAAAAACCATGACGCTGATCCGGTCCCACAAAGTGCATTCTACCACAGAGTACCGTCTCATATCCATTAGCATTCAGACAATGAGCAAAGGTTGCGCAGTTAGAATCCAGCGCAGCAAAGTTGCTCATTACACCACAGTGGCTCGCCAGCTGACTGCTCATCATAGACATACGCGCAGGAACACATAGGGGATACGAGGTATAGCTGTTCATCATTACCGTACCGGATGCAGCAATCCGATCCAAATTCGGTGTGCGTATTAATTTGTCCCCTGCATATCCCTGCTGCTGCCAAGAATGTTGATCTGAAATAAATACCAGAATATCTTTATTACTCATAATCTCTCCATCTCCTTATCAATCACATTCGCTTTCATAAACATTCTTTCATATCCTTTTCCTCAACCCTTTAATCCGTCTTCAGATTCGCCAGCTGGGCTTTGATGTATGCCATTCCCTTTCCGTCACGAATCATTTCCCAGGCTTTGTCCTCGAGCTGAGGCGGACATGACGGCTTTATCATCGCCCACATCATACGGTCTGTTAAACGTCTGTCACAATCCCGGGGAACAATGTCACAGGTCTGCTGATACCAATCCAGCAGGCTCGCCCGCAGTCTGATGATCTCTTCTTCATAACCGGCATCCCCGTAGATATTGTTCTCTTCCAATGGGTCTGCTATAAGATCATAGAACTCATGCGTTCCATTCGAACGGTGAATATATTTATAACTATGATTGCGGATCATCGTTCCTTTGCAATGAGCATCTGCATCCAGCTGCGCTGTCTGTCTCGGCCAGTACATACTTGCCTTAGGTATCTCACCCGAGCTTCCGGCCGCCGGGTGATATTCATCTGCTTGCGTCTCCCAAGGCATCCTGCCGCCCTCACAGAAAGCATATTCCCGTAATTTCGTGTTCCTGCTCTCTAAAATCGGCCGTAAGCTTTGTCCGAAGTGATCATGATCGGATTCTACGTCAACATAGTCCATCACCGTAGCATAAAAATCGATCAGTTCAACCAGAGAATCCGAGATCCCGGGATCAACCTTCTCCCCAGCGGGAGGTTTGATCAGTAACGGAACCTTGGTTAAACAATCCTCAAAGGTATTCTGAGCCTTTTCCGGCAAGTCAAAATCACCGGCATAATCACCATGATCACTGAGGAAGAAAATAGCACAGTCCTCATAAATACCCGCTTGCTTCAACGCATCACACAGGCGTTTAAATTGATCATCCACCTTCATGCACATTCCTAAATAACAGGCACGCAGCTCATCCCAGTCCTGCTCGCTGTATTGATCCATCCCCATCAAACGCTTCAACTCCGCTTCCATCCGAGGCTTTCCTTTTCCCGCGAGAGCTCTTCTGGGAAGCTTATCACGGTCAATGGCAGAAAAATATGGTTCTTCCACCGCATACGGAGTGTGAGGATACATTAAGCCCAGGAACATACACAGCGGACGATCATCCACCGGATGAAGAATACGGTCTATGGCGGCATCCACAATGCCGTCATCCGGGGAATAGTGCTTCTTGTTCTCATCCAAAGACAACCGGCCTTCATAATGAGAGTAATAATTTTTATCCCCAAGCTTACCGCGCAGCTCTTTATTCTCTGGAGCGGGCGGCTTCGGAAGATCTTCACCATAATAGATTTCTGTTGCGTGTTCTTCCATCAAGCCGGGTACCTGTCCGGCAATTAAGTCATTTCGCGAGTTCATCCATACATAGTATCCTGCATCCTTCAGCTCTGAGAAAAGGCTTGACTCATGGCTGCGTAATAAATGCTGCATCGTCCGATGACCATTGACATGAGGGTACAAACCGGTAAAAAAGCTGCATCGGCTGGGGACACAGACCGTATTTTGGCAAAAGGCATTTCGAAATGAAACGGCCTCCGACCAGGCAAACTCATCCAGAAAAGAGGTTCTTGCCGCGGGATTTTGCCCCAGATGGCCAAGACAATCAGCGCGCATCTCATCCGGATTAAAAATTATAATATGAGGTTTTTTACCCATAATTCACATTCCTCTCTGATTCCAATACCGAATAGGCGATTACGAAATACCGGCATATTTATGATTCAAACATCAGCGCAGTATTTCGTTCTAAAATCACCCATCCGGTATCAAAACAACTTATTACACCTTATTATAATGCTGCAGAAAGCTTGCAGCTAACCTGCTCCTTTTACCGCCCCTAGCGTAACTCAGTAGGGCACACATAAACACGTTTACCCATTACCTCCGTTGCTTTCCCGGTAAGGCACACATGATCGCTCAGTGCAAGATCATGAGCACTTGTTCCTATCATCAGCTGCAGTGTACCAGGTTCCACAACAAATTCCATGCATTCGTTGTAATATCCCAGCTGTGCCATATCCAGGTGGAACACAACCGTCTTTTCCTCTCCCGGCTGGAGCGTAACTCGACGAAAGCCGGAAAGCTGCTTATTCGGGCGAGTAACATGGGCTTCCGTGAAGCTGGTGTACAGCTGAACTGTCTCGTCCCCAACCACATCACCGGTATTCCTTACTTTACAGCTGATTTCTAATTTACCGCTTGTCGGGATCTCGGTTGCAGATACCTGCATATCTGAAAGTCCAAAGGTAGTATAGCTAAGACCATAGCCAAAGCAGTACAAGGGGTCGGCAGGACCATCCACATATCCGCCGGAGAAAATACTTGCCGAAGCAGCATCTGCTCCGCTGTTATAACCTGATCCAATACGGTGATTATAGTAGATTGGAATCTGTCCGGTGGTTCTTGGTACCGACATGGTCATCTTTCCACCCGGATTAATTGTTCCATCCAGTGCATCTGTTACAACTTTTCCCGCAAACTGACCAGGCATAAATGCTTGAATTATCGCTCCGCAATTCTCCTGTGCCCAGTTTATAGCAAATACACCCGGTCCATAAAGTACAAGTACAACCGGTTTCCCTGTCGCTGTCACCGCTTCCAGCAACTGTTGCTGCACTCCCGGTAAATCAAGATATTGACGATCCTTCCCCTCTCCTCCGGTTACATTGATCCAGCCGCAATTCCCTCCACAAGCCATTACAACGACATCTGACTGCTCTGCTGCTGCCACCGCTTCCGCAAAACCATCGGTTTCCTTACCTACGATGCTGCAGCCCTGTGCATAGGCTACTGAGAAGCGCTCAGCCAGAACCTCTTTTAACGTGCGGGCTCCTAATTGCTTCAGTACCGTATTCATGTCATTCATTGCATCCTGGTCTTCCTTTGAGAACATCTCAAACATTGCTGCAAACGGTCCCCTGTATTTCTTCCCTTCGCTTTTTGCTTTTTCCTGTTCATCTGCTAAACCATTAAAGCCTGTTGACTCTCCGTCAGCACCAGCTTTCATCATTTCTATATAGGCCGGATACGTGTATCCGCTTACCGGATAACGCATGGAATCAGCATGTGGTCCAACCAGAGCTACCTTCGTTCCTTTTTTTAACGGAAGCACACCATCATTCTTTAAGAGAACCAATGATTTTGCTGCGATTTCCTCACTCAACTCACTTTTTACCACATTACGCATGCCTGCAACTACCTTTGACTCTTCACAATAAGGATTCTCAAACAGACCACGCTTAAACTTTACTGTCAGCACACGGCGTACAGATTCATTGATGCACTCCTCATCCAGCTCTCCGGAACGAACGTATTTCGGAAGCTGACGGAAAGCTGCCCCAACAGGAATTTCCGTATCAGTGCCTGCTTTTTTCGCCAGATATCCAGCCTCCTCATAGGTTTTTGCAATTTTAAAGAAGTTGGCGGTCTTTAAAACAGCTGCACCGTCTGACGTAAGCGCTCCCTTGAAGCCCATGGTATCTCTTAACAAGGTACCAATAATTTCTTTATTATCGATTACCGGAAGTCCATCAATTTCTCCATAGTTGGCCATCATAGCATCCAGTCCGGCCAGCTTGTCTGCTGCTTCAAAAGGAGTGGCAAAGATCTCATACAGCTCTCTCTTGCCCATGCGGCAGGCTGATGTATTCAGACCGCCCTGGGTTGAGGAATATCCCAGGAAATGTTTTGCTATACAGCTAACTCCCTGCTCCTGCATCCCTTTTACATAGTTAATACCAAATTGGCTGACCAGATATGGATCCTCTCCAAATGTTTCATAGGTTCGACCCCAACGTGGATCTTGAACCACATCGATTACTGGGCTCATTGCTGAGTTGATTCCTACACTTCGGCTTTCCTGACCGATAATTTCACTCATTTTCTCCGCTAGCTCCGGTTCCCAGGTACAGCCCATATTAATCATTGCCGGGAATAAAGTACCGCCTGCTGCGGGGTAACCACAGAGATTTTCGGTTTGCAGCGCAACTGGAATTCCAAGCCTGGTTTCCTCAACAAAGAATCGTTGAACCATATTACTGATCTTTGCAATCTTCTCCGGATTTACAAGTCCGACAATGGAATACTGGGTAAAGCGCCCATGTCCGTCAGAAAATTTTTCTCTTAACAGGTCTAAGTTCACCTTCCCCCCCTCAATAAAGGAGGCTGCTAAATCTCCACATAGCTGTGCCACCTTTTCTTCCAGAGTCATTCTTGAAAGCAGATCCTCAACCCTTGCTTCGATCGGCTGCTTCGCGTCTTTGTATAATTCCATATTAAAACCTCCATCTAATTTTATTTTTCTGTGTTATTAATTTCATTCAAAACACAATAGTTGTCTCTGCGTTAAAGCCCAAAGTCTTATATTAATTAATTATTTTAATTTATTATATCTCGAAATATTGAAATATACAAGTAGATAATATGCAAAATAGATAAAAATTAAGTTCGAACAGAATTTATAATTCATAAAATGACTGTGAAAGTAATTTATGTTCTTTCACTCTATGTGAAAAGTATCCTCTTGAATTTGAAAAACGGCAAGGACATCATCTTTTTGCGATATCCTTGCCTCACTCATTTATGATTTCTCTCTCACCATTCTCTTCTATGATCTAAATTATATTGCAAATTGCCAAGGATACAATTCCTGATATTATAATTAGTACCGCATCATGCAAATGCAATTTTTTATGCAGGAAGCAGAGGACTCCAAAGATTCCTGTACAGATCAAAAATGCTTCTGCTCTTGATATATTATGTTCCATAATAATCTTAAAATTCTCAGTTAGCATTGCAACAATTGTACTTAGCAATAAACCACATACGATTGGCAGGATCCATTTTTTTAGAATCTGAAATATGTCCAGGCTTTCAAAACAATTGTATACATAACTAATGAAAAAGAAAACACCACAAGAGGCTGCAAGACTCGCTGCATAACCTGCAATTGATAACAAATAGCCTGTTACTACACTGTCTGTGGCCTTGAATCCTATGATATAACCGATTCCTGCCAACACTTTACTAAGAATTGGCCCGGGAAGAGCATTTGCAATCGGAAGAATCTGACCATAGAAAATTTCTGAGGAAATTGTTCCAGCTGATACAAAGATACTATCTGCTATCGTTAGATACGCCTCTCCACCACCGAAGGAGACTACCGAAGAAAGAAGACCGCTTCCCACATACCCGAATGCTTCTTTCAGAGTAATCACTACCGGAACGGAACAAATCGCAAGGAAGATCGTCCATGCCACCAATTCAATTGCTAAACCACTGACAGGTATTTTTTTCATTTCTCCGCTTTTTTTAATACTCTTGTAGACACTATAGCAAGTGATAAGTAACATGACCACACTTACACTATTGAATATGAGATTATTTGATAACACCTGTGCTTTGCCCGTACATAAAATAAATATAATACTGATCCCTCCAATCATACTGCCTTTCCAGCAGGTAATTTTACCACTGGTAGAGAAGATGATAAAAAATGAAAGCAGAAGGATATTGATTGTTGAAATATCAAAAAAAGGCGTCCTGTCAATTTCGAACAGACTATAAACCTCTTTCCCTGCGGTTAGAAAGAAAACCGTGAGCATGATCAACCAACCTGAAGATAATATATTTGACTGTTTACACCCTTTTAGAACTTTATTGATATAATTTACCAGCAGTAATATGATAAAAATTGAAATTCCGATGGAAGCATATTTTATTTGCTCTAATACATGAACATTTAATTGGGACATGATTGAAATTAAAATAACCGTTATTCCAACACCGGGAAGGGACACCATGACTGCTGCGCCAATCATACCTGGTATCCCACTAACCTTTCGCCCGACAGCTGCTGCCAGCTTTACCGGTAACGTCCCTGGCGTGATATTAGAAACGATAACATAATCATTGTAGTCATCCTCACTGATCAGTTTCTTTTTCTCTACTGCCTCCTCCTCCACAATTGGGATCAATGCACTTCCACCACCAAAACCGATAAAGCCGATTTTAATGAATGACAGTAATAATGATATTAACTTTTTCATTTGTTCCTCCTATTAATATAAATCAATTATAAATTAATTTAATTTAATAATAACAGTTGCCAATAGGTAAAACAATTATTATAATATAATGTATTACATAATAATTTTCTTATAGTTTTCAAGAAGACTCTTAAACATTATAGGTAATAGCGAAATTCATTAACTGAAGATATTGTACACACAGCAGATACTGTTTTTCGGCGGAAGCTAAACCCGAAGAAAACGCCCCTGAGAAGAAATCGTATCTACTGTAATACAATTACAAAAACTATATTGTTTCGCAATTGCCTAGTGAACATTAATAAGAAAGGAATTCATATGTTATGACCTTAAGGCACCTTGGTATTTTCCGAGAAGTATGTAATCTGGAAAGCATTACCCTCACAGCGAACAAATTAAATATTGCTCAACCTTCCGTGAGCGTTATTATTAAAGAATTGGAGAATTATTATGGCGTAAGGTTATTTGACCGCATGAACCGGCGTTTGTATATCACAGACGAAGGTAGGTTACTATTACAGTATGCCGATACCATTATTCAACAGTTTAAAGAAGCTGAAAATTTGATTCGCAACTCAGAATATGTCAGCTCTTTACGAATTGGTTCCAATGTATCGGTAGGAAACTCTGTGCTGCCGTTGGTATTACGTGAATTCCAGTCTCAGTATCCACAGGTTATGGTTACCTCCAGGATCAATAACTCCGATTATATCGAGAGTCAATTGCTCCAAAACGAGCTGGATTTAGCGTTGATTGACCAATATTCAGATCAGCACAACTTTCATAGCGAATTTTTATACGAAGAACAAATGATAGCCGTCTGCAGTAAGAGTTATGCAAAGAATCATTCTGTTACAATTTCATTGCAGGAATTAGCAGAAGAACGACTTCTACTTAGAGAAAGAGGAAGCGGATCCCGTGACGTTGTTGATATGGTCTTTAAGATAAATCAACTAAGTCCGAATATCGTTATGGAAAGTATCAGTACTACTGCTCTGATTCAGGCAGCTCTGAATGGCCTGGGTATCTTGTTTTTGCCACAAGAAATGTTCACTCAAAAAGATTTTGGAGATGCTCTAACCCGTGTCTTTATTCGAGATACCAAATTTATACGAAAGTACTCCATTATATTTAACCGGAGTAAATACCTTACTTCTAACATAAGTTCCTTTATTTCAACCGCCCATAAGACAGTCCATGCTTTAGAACCCAAGCCACTGGAACAAGTACTACAGAATCAATATTCAAAGGAAGGAAAACCTATTATATGAAAAAAACATACCGTATTGATGCCTTCAAAGCTGTCGTTAGCTTTGCCACAGTTCTTTTTTGTTTTACTATTTTTGTTACCTTAATCATGATTCATCGTTTTGGTTCTGCTGCAGTATTTTTCCTGATTGGACTTCTTTTTATCAGACCATTACTGGCCTATGGTGCTAGAGTTGTGGTGGAGCCAACAGGTATTCGTCGCATTATTCCTTGGAAAACAATAAACTTTTACCACTGGGAGGAAATCGCTGAAGTCGGAATTGCGGGCACCCGAGTCTTCCGTAAAAAGGATTCAAAAAATCCGGGGACACTCTATATCTACATTTCAAAAACAGCTTTGACCGATGACGAGCGTTTCAAGATGATGTTAAACTGGCCTCCGAAAAAGGACATCATTTTCCTCACCTATTCGAAACAACGCCTGGATGCTATACAAATGCTTTTTAGTAACAAGATTCAGACTTTCAATGCTGGTGATATTCGTATTTGATGCTTACCGTCCTGTGATTATAAATCTTCTCACTTTACTGTTGAACCTTTCATTAAAAAGCTCTAAACATAGGAATGGAGTGGGATTGTGATATGCTCAATAATACCAGACGAAAAAAACGCTGATTTACATCAGCGTTTTTTTATCGTCTTCTTCTATTTATGGTATCGCTTATATAAGTAATGCCATTTTTCATTAGCTTCTTATTTTCTTTGCGAAAACATTTGCTTTTATGAGAATTACTTCTTTCTACATTGCCTCTATTTCCTGTAATCTGCAGCAGGTTACAAAATGCCCCGGGGAAACCTCTATCTGCTTCTGCGGCTGGCTGCACATTTCTTTTGCATAGGGACAACGTGCTGCAAAGCGGCATCCTGGTTTTGGGTTAATTGGAGATGTAATCTCTCCACGCAGGATTTCGCGCTTGTTTGGCTTATCAAGATCCGTAGAAGGAATCGCTGAAAGCAGTGCTCTTGTATAAGGATGCAGCGGATTCTTAAACAGCTCCTTGGAAGAACATTTTTCAACCACCTGCCCTAAGTACATTACACAAATATCATCGGAAATATGACGAACAACAGACATATCATGGGTAACAAACATATAGGTCAGACCCTTTTCCTGCTGTAACTTTTTCAAAAGGTTAAGCACCTGCGCCTGAATCGATACATCCAATGCAGATACCGGCTCATCGCAAACCACAAATTTCGGTTCCAATGCCAATGCTCGTGCTATCCCCACTCTCTGCCGGCGTCCGCCGTCCAATTCGTGTGGATATGCTTTTCTGAGTCGCTCATCAATACCAACCAAATCCATTAATTCCTGAGTTTTTTGTTCAATTTCACTTTTTGAGAATCGTTTTGATACAATCAGAGGTTCTCTGATTGTATAATCAATGGTTTTACGAGGATCAATTGAAGAATATGGATCCTGAAAAATAATCTGCATCTTTTCACGTGCCTGACGTAAGTTCTTACCCTTTAAATTAGTAACATCTTGTCCATCCAGCAAAATCTGACCCTCTGTGCTCTCATGCAGATGAATAATTGTTCTTCCAAGAGTGGATTTTCCACAGCCAGATTCTCCTACAACGCCAAGAGTACGTCCCTTTTCAATTGTGAACGTAACATCATCAACTGCGTGTAACATGCCACGAGGTGTTGTAAAATATTTTTTTAAACCTTTTACTTCAATGACCGGCTTCATTTAATCCTCCCCTTTTTTAACAGCATCCATACGGCAGCAACGGCAATCGTGGCCATCCTCTGTTGTATACATACGAATTGCTTCTTTACGACATGCATCGGTCACAAATTTGCAACGTGGAGCAAAAGAACACCCCTGGGGCAAATCCGTCGGATCCGGTGGCAGTCCCTCAATCGGATGCAACCATTCCTCGTCCTCATTCATATCAGGTATCGCACCGAACAAACCGATAGTATATGGATGTGAAGGATGTCTAAATATCTGCTCCTTCGAGCCGTATTCTATAATATTTCCTGCGTAAATAACAGCAACATTATCGCATACCTGCGCAACAACACCCATATCATGGGTAATCAATAACATGGCAGTATTATATTTATTTCTTAACTCCGCGATCAAATCCAGTACCTGAGCCTGAATCGTAACATCCAAAGCGGTGGTTGGTTCATCCGCCAGCAAGAGATCCGGATTACAAGCCAATGCAATCGCGATAACTACTCTCTGTTTCATTCCACCGGAAAACTGATGGGGATATGCATAATAACGTTCTGCCGGTATTCCAACTATCTCAAGCATTTCTTTCGCTCTTTTTTCATGCTCCACACTATTCTTACTATCACTATGCAAACGCACTACTTCAGCTATTTGATCGCCTACACGAAGTACAGGATTTAACGCTGTCATGGGATCCTGGAAAATCATCGATACTTTATTTCCTCGGATCTTTCTCATTTCAGGTTCCGGTAATTTTAATAGATTTTCACCATCCAGATAGATCTCGCCATTTATGATACGACTGCCCACATCCGGCAGAATCCGTAATATCGATTTTGCTATGGTCGTTTTACCGGCTCCGGTCTCTCCAACGAGACCCAGTGTTTTACCTCGTTCCAATTGGAGGCTGACATCATTTACGGCATGTACAATCTGTCCATCCGATTTATATTCCACCCTCAGATCCTTGATCGAAAGGAACGGCATATTTGTATTTATATCTTTTTGAGACACAGCAGTTCCTCCTTCCTTAATTCTTCAACTTGGGATCAAGGGCATCTCTTAAGCCATCTCCCAATAAATTGAGTGC
>JAEWMZ010000207.1 GCA_023392995.1 Bacillota bacterium | reverse complement strand
TACTCAAACTCCACAAGGAATCCATTGGCAAGAGCATATTTTTGAGCATAAGAGCCTTGCTGACAGTAAATGGTTTGATCAGTACCGTAGGATTTAAAGGAGCCGGAAGGGATGCTTGTTATGCTGCTTGGGATATGGAGCTTAGTAAGCTTCGGGCACCAGGTGAAGGTATTTTTTTCTATGATTGTCAAGCTGTCTGGAAGATAAACTTCCTCAAGATTCTGGCAGCCGTAAAAGGTAGAGCTTGCCAGACTGATGAGCTTCTCTGGTAATCTCAGTGTTTGAAAACCACAGCTTGTAAAGGTGTTTTTGCCGATATGGGTCAGGGAAGCAGGAAAATCGATGTCGGTCATATTGGTTAAGTAAGAAAAAGCAGAATCCTCGATTGTCCTTAGGCTTGAGGGCAGAATAACTTTCTTCAAGTTATCACAGTGAGCAAAGTTCCCCTTGGTAATAACAGTAAGAGAATCCGGGAGAATTACTTTTTCGATATAACGGTTATTGTAAAAAACATAAGGTGCTATGGAAGATATCTCATCCGGAACCGTAAATTCCTTGGATTTACCAACATATCTGACTAGGATTCCATTATTCGTAATGACCATATCATTCTTAACATTATTTTTAATCCATTTCGTACCGGAAAATACAGAGCCGCCAAGACTTTGCAGTGATTTGGGCAGCGTAACACCATCCATATGCTGGCATCCGCGGAAGGCTTGGGAGCCGATGGAAATGATACCTTCCGGAAGATAAAGAGAGGGTAAGGCTTTACAATTTCGAAAGGCAGCGAAGCCAATAGTTTCCAGCGAAGAAGGCCAGTTGATGCTCGTTAAGGAGGAGCAGCCCTCAAAGGTACCATTAGCAATCGTTGTCATACTGTCCGAAAGGATGACCTTCTTTAAATTGTCGCATTCAGAAAACGCATAACTACCGATACTGGTCAATGTCTCCGGCAAGGTCAGCAGATCCAATTGATGGCACTGGGAAAATGCATAGCGGCCTATTGTTTTTAGGGTATAGGGAATATTAATGGTAGCAAGATTATAGCAGGCATTAAAGGCACTGTCTCTTATTGTAGTAGTCTTGCCGGATAATGTTACCTTTGATAAGCGGGAGCAGTTGCGAAATAAACTTGTGCTGATTTCTGTCACGTTTTGGGGTATGGTTATTTCAGACAGCTTTGTACAGTTTTCAAAGGAACTATCCCCAATTCTGGCTAATTTATAGGGTAACCCTACGTAGGTGAGAGAGGTGCAGTTATAAAAAGCATTAGCCTCAATTGAAGTAACAGTTTCAGGGATTTGAATGCTGCTAAGCTTCTTGCAATCACTGAAGGTATTATTTTCAATGGTTGTAAGTGTATTAGGCAATATAATACTTTTTAAGGAGGAGCAGCCGCTAAAAGCGGAGCTCTTGATTTCAGTTATTCCGGCAGGCAGTTTGATTGCCGTAAGGGAACGGCATTGTTCAAAGGCGGATGCTGGTATTACCGTAACTCGGTCGGGAAGGTTGATATTCTTCAGTTTATTGCAGTAAGCGAAGGCAGAAGGCTCCAGCTCAGTCACTGAGCTTGGGATGCTGATGGTTTTTAGAGAGTTGCAGCCATAGAAGCTTTCGGTTTGAATTTTTATGATACCCTCAGGAATTTTGATACTTTTTAATTTGTAGCAATACTGAAAGGCTTGCTTACCGATGGAAGTCATTCGGGTTGGCAAAGAGATGGAAGTCAGCCCACCGCAGCTTTGAAAGGCTCTTCTGGAGATCCAGGTCAATCTGCTGTCTGCCGGGATTGTGAAGGCTTTCATTCTATAGCAGTTGGTGAAAGCCTGTGTACCAATAAAGGTAACTTTAGAAGGCAGGACAATTTTTGATAGATTGTAACAGTTATTAAAAGCCTCATCGCCAATTGAGGTAAGCTGAGCTGGAAGAGTAATATTTTTTAAGTTTGAGCATTCATTGAAGGCTCTATAAGGAATTTTCTTTATTTTATCTGGGAGAGTAATAGTAATCAGCGCATTGCAATTAGAGAAGGCCTCATCACCCAACGTAGTAACACTACTTGGTATAATAATTTTTTTGGCAGTTCGATTGTTATAAAAAGCACGTTTTCCAATCTTGGTTATGTTATTTGGAAGAGTTACTGTTTTTTCTGATCCGGTGTAGGATAATAACACACCATCTTCAACGACGAATTGATCCGTGGCCGCAGCTTGGATTAAGGATGGCTTAATTATAATCAGACATAGGACAAAGAAAATCAATAAACCAATCGAGTGTAGTCCTTTTTCATTCATAGCTTCTTTCCTCCATACTTTTAATATAATAGGATTAGGGTGTCAAGTTTACATACAATTTCGGAACAGTTAGCTGAATTTTGGCACCCTAATCATAATAGGTGATTGCAAAACTCACGCGCGATAATGTTTCGCAAATGACTTATCTTTCTAAGACTCAGAATACTTCTGAGATTAGAACAAGGCATATAGTTTGGGGATAAATATGATCAAGCCAATCAAGGCTGATATAAGGGCAGTAATAAATACGGCTCCAGCGGCGATATCCTTGGCTGCTTTGGCAAAATGATTGTACTCCTCCTGGTGAAGCTGATCTTTTAGAATATCAATACAAACCAGGTCAACGACCTTCTCAATAGCAGTATTCATCAACTCGGCGGTTAATACAAGGCAGATTGCGATGACCAGAAGAAGAAGTTCGGTTTTGGAAACAGACAGAAGATATGCTGTTATTAATACAGCTGCAGCTGCCAAAAGGTCTATTTTAAAGTTTCGTTCTGTTTTTAGAGCGTACCAGATTCCGTTTAAGGCGTACTTTGCTCCGATGATATCATACTTACTTTTTTTATCGATACTGTTTCACCTCGTTTCTTAACTTTCCGTATAGGAAAACTTAAAATAATTGCAGTACATTCCTATGGATGAGAACAAATAGTGCAAATAGAAGCTTAGGAATAGCGGTAATAATTATAAAAATATTTACTACGATATCCTTTTTACTGTAACACAAATTATGGAAATGATCAATGTCTGATAAATTCTTAAATACAAATTGAAACTTTTATATTATAATCATTACCATAAACTTCTCTATGAGTAAAAGAAATCAGTGACAGCAGCGAACACGGTGCGTGGAATAGGAGGGTATATATGAAGATATTAAATGTCACAGGCTGTGAATTATATCAGGAATCAATTGTAAAGGCAGAGGGCTGCTATATTATTGATAACAATGGTAAGAAATATTTGGATTTTGAAGCTGGCGTATGGGCGCTTCCCTTAGGACACAATAACCCGAGGGTAAATAATGCAATCATAAAGCAATTGGGTGAGATAAGTCATACAGCATACCGGTATACTCATCCGGTTGTGGAGGAAGCAGCTGCGAGATTATTACATGCTCTGGAGCTGGATACGGGGAAATGTGTATTTTTAAGCTCTGGCAGTGAGGCTGTTGAATTTGGAATCAAAGTGGCTAATAAAGTATCCGGAAAACCCTATCTATTGAATTTGGAGAAGCATTATCTGTCGGCTTACGGGGTAGGAGGAAGTATGAAAGCTGCGCCCTGGATCTCCATTGACTGGCAGTCCTGGGAGAAAGAGCAGCAGGATAACTTTGATTCCTTGCTTTCGGATATTCCGTTTGATAAAATCAGTGCTTTTGTATTCGAACCGGGAAATGCTTCGGGAAATGTTCTGCTTCCTCCCAAGGAATTAATACATGCGATTACGGCAAAGGTGAAAGAACATGGCGGCTTGCTTGTAGTGGATGAGGTGACCACTGGGATGGGTAGAACCGGAGCCTGGTTTGGCTATCAAAATTTCGGGCTTCATCCAGATATTGTTGCTTGCGGGAAGGGCTTAGGAAATGGATATCCGGTGAGCGCTGTTGGAATCAGCAGTGAGGTTTGTGAATTGCTGGAGAACACAGATTTTGCCTACGGGCAATCGCATCAGAATGATCCCTTAGGTGCAGCAGCTGCGAAGGAAGTATTGGCAGTAATGGACGAAGAGAATTTATTGAAAGAGTCTATAGTAAAGGGCAGATATTTGCTGGAACAGTTAGTAGGACTGAAAGAAAAGTACAACTGCGTGAAAGCGGTTCGGGGAATTGGTTTGATGTGTGCAATAGAATTTGACGATTCTTTTGGTACAGAGCGCCTTACAGACCTACATAAACAGCTGTTTGATGCAGGCTTTCTGGTCGGATTAAGGCTGGCGACCAAAATTATGCGTTTCTATCCCCCGTTAATCGTTGAAGAGGCTATGATAAAAGATATGGTTATGGCCTTAGATCAGATTCTTGAGACAGAAATAATTGATTAATTCACGATTACAAACATAGATATACAATGCATGCGATTAAAAGTTGAATCAGGTATGAAACGTGACATTTTACATTTCAAAATGGATATGCATATATTCATTATTGCAAGATAAAAGAATCTTGGCATTTGATTCTAATCGATATTAGTCATGAAAAAATCGATATCAATTATGAAAAAGCTGTTATGAATAATCAGAAGGAGTAAAGTCTGATTTCTCATAACAGCTTTTTTTCAGAAATTCTCTTAATAGAACCTTAATATAGTCCCTTCGAATCTTAATACCTCTCTAATACCATTTTGGATATAATGAAGATGCAAAAAGCCACTAGTATTCCTTAGCGGAAATATCACATGTCAAGAATAAGATATTTACGCAAGGCAGTACTAAGAGAAGGCAGTGCCTGAATGTTTCAAAGCCGAGGTAGTCCGTGGATGTTTCGAGACTGGGGCAGCGCCTGGAGGTTCAAGGCAGTGCTTATATTGCAGTGCAAGGGCAGGAGATCAGTACTATAATTTTTCGGATAGGAAGTGATAAGGTATGTTCATTGTTTTAATTGGTTCGGCAATGGTTGGACTGGTGTTACTCTGTTATCTATTCTATGTATTATTTTGGGGTGAGAAATTATGAGTAGGATTTGGTTACAGGATGTTATTTTTTTATTCCTGTTGGTGGGGATATCGTTCCCCTTGGGAATTTATATTTTTAAGGTTATGACAGGGCAAAAAGTATTCCTTTCCCTTGTAGTTAAGCCCGTGGAAAAGGGGATTTACCGCTTACTTGGTATTCCGGAGGAAAATGAGATGAGCGCCGGAAGATATACCATAAGTGTTCTTTGGTTTAGCGGTGTAGGAATTATTCTGTTATTCCTTCTCCTGCTGCTTCAAGGAGTGATGCCTTTTAATCCGGAGAAGCTGAAGGCGGTCAGCTGGGATTTGGCCTTTAATACGGCGGTTAGCTTTGTCACCAACACAAACTGGCAGGCATATTC
>JAEWMZ010000408.1 GCA_023392995.1 Bacillota bacterium | reverse complement strand
GTTATGATATATCCTCTGATAATTTTATTCGAGCCTGTTAATAAATACTGATACGCAGACCAGTCAATATCCTTTGGCAGCAGGGAATATCCCTCCCTTACCAGGGTTGTTTCCGATGTAATTGATGAAGAAAATAAGATTAGAAAAGGGAATACACAAAGATGCAAAGTAAAACTAAAATTATATTTGTAACTGTCTGAAATACACGACTATTTTCAACCATTTTTTCGCTCCTTCCTGCTAGAATAATGCGTCATCTTTACTGACCTTGTTAACAATTGCGTTTGCAGTCAGCACCAGGATAAATCCAATTACGGACTGAAATACTCCTGCTGCCGAGGACATACCGATATTATTATTCTGCATCAGCCCGCGATAGACATAGGTATCTATGGTATTGGTGACATCCAGCAAAGGTCCTGAATTCATGGGCACCTGGTAAAATAATCCGAAGTCCGAGTAAAACATACGACCAATGCTTAATAAAGTTAAGGTTATAATTGTAGATTTTAAACTGGGAATTGTCACATGCTTTACCTTTTCCCATCGGGTAGCTCCATCAATGGCAGCTGCTTCATAATAGCTCTTGTCAATTCCAACTACAGTTGCATAGTAGATTATGGTACTATATCCAAACCCTTTCCAGATCTGAGTAAGCACCAGAATAAATGGCCAATACTGAGGGGAAGAATACCAGCTGATTTTATCCTGTATTCCCAGTAACGGTAGAATGCTGTTATTGAGAAAGCCGTTTTCGGTGGATAAGATAGCATAAACGAGGTAACTTACTACAACAATAGAGATAAGGTACGGAACCAGTATCACGGTTTGATAAAACTGCTTTGCACGCTTTTTTGTTAATTCATTTAAAAGAATTGCAACAGTAATCGCTATGATTGGTGTTACTATAATAAAAACCAGATTATAAGAAATTGTATTTCTTGTGATCAGCCAGGCATCCCCGCTAAACAAAAACTTGAAATTCTTTAAGCCAATAAAGGGGCTCTTTAGTATTCCAAGCCGAAAGTTAACTTGTTTGAAAGCAATGATAATTCCTGTCATTGGTATATAGTTGTTGATTAAAAGATAAATCATTCCAGGAACCATCATCAAATACAGGGGTAAAAACCGAACATATCTTCTGACCACTTGCCCCCTTCGCCTTTTTCTCTCTGTTGTCATTGCCGTATTCATTCCATGTCCTCCATTCTAACTTTATAAGAGTGCCCGAAAAGTACTTCCCTTCAATCTCCTTGCTAGCTATGGCATAATGCCTTCCAAGCTTAATCTGTCGGTGTTGAAGTTCTTATTACTTTTAGGACACCCTCATACTTAAGTCTCTTACTTTTTATTTGCAGCCCAGGCATCAAGCTGTTTCTGCTTTTCTGCTATAATTGTATCGATACCTGCTTTTTTAAGTTCTTCTACAAACTTTGGAATCGTGGTTTCCGGATCCAACTGTCCTCCCAGTAATGCAGGATTATATTTTGTATAGATGTTCTGGCAGGCTGTTACTTCATTTAATACCATAGCATTATCAAAGGTAAATCCTTTTGCCGGAGACTGAATTGCTGTCTTATTAAATTCATCCAGATCACTCCACAGAGTTTCGCTGTCACCTTGCCAGATATAAGATATCTGTTCATTTGGCCATCCCCAGGCAAGTCTTGAATACCCAACGGAGGCCGCATCTTTTCCTTCCGGATATCCGATGATACCCTTTTGTGCATCAATTACCTGATATTGTGTTCCTTCAATACCATTGATTAATAAATTGGATACTACCGGATCATTATACATAAGATCAAGTAAGGCCATGGAGCGCTCTGCGTCAACGGTATTTTCACCAATACACCATGCTGGCATTAGTTTAGAGGTCACGGAGATTGGTTTTGTATATTTCCAGGTTACGATTTCTGTTCCTATTGCATTGGTATTCTCTGATTCAAATCCAACCTTCATATGAGAAAATCTACCAAAGGCCTTTCCTGACTTGATCAGATTATTACCGCTTTCTGTATTCGTAGATGCATCCGGCATAACTAAGCCTTCCTTTGCCCATTGATATGCCATGGAACAAACACCTTTGTAATAATCACTTTCGAAAAGATTTTCCACTTTTAAGGAATCGCTGTTAAACGGATCCATTAACACACCAAAATAATCACCAAGCTGATCAACCTCTAACATACTAAACAGATTTCCAAAGTCCGGAACAACCGGATACATATCAGGATGAGCTTCCTTCACCTTAACAAGTACATCATGAAGATCATCAAAGCTGGTAATCTTGCTAATATCAATCCCCAGTTCATCAACGATATCTTTTCTCATCATAAAGCCTAAGTCCATTGCCTTATCCTTGTTGGGGGGTACGGCATAAATATCAGTTCCAATAGTATGACATGCCCAGTCATCCGGTGTTATCGCTTCATAGGTTGCTTTGCCATAGGTCTGAAGCAACTCTGTTAAGGGTTTTATTTGTCCAGAATTAGCCAAAGTAGCTGTACTTAAACTAAAGGGTGAAAATACATCGATCTGTTCCCCAGAGGACAAAGCCAAATTTAATTGTGTTACATAGGAACCAAAACCTACTCGTGTTAATTCCACATCGCAATTTAACTTTTCCCTTGTTATCTCGCTCAGTTTTTCCGAGATCGCTTTACACTGCTCTGTATCCGCATCCCCGAACATATAAAGCTTCAAGGTAACAGGTTCTCTGTCTGAAAAATCATAAGTACCGGAAGTCTCCTCACTTCCTCCCTGTGAATCTGTACCCGCACTTTCCGCCGCCGTTGTAGGGGCTGTATTATCTCCACCGG
This sequence comes from Bacillota bacterium, assembly GCA_023392995.1. Classification (GTDB taxonomy): domain Bacteria; phylum Bacillota; class Clostridia; order Lachnospirales; family Lachnospiraceae; genus Mobilitalea. The sequence goes on along the minus strand of JAEWMZ010000408.1, from coordinate 1,979 downwards.
ATACATTACTGGTCTTTCCACTGCTGCAGCCTGTGAAAAGTAACGTTGTAGCTAACATGACAGCTACTAATTTCTTTTTCATAATTACCTCCATTCTGCCAAAAGGCACCTCTCATAATTGGACACAGGTTTCATTCATTACCTGATCCGGCTGAATTTCCTCTGCTTCAGCCTTCACATCAGAAGCTGGCAATTACTTTCCTTCTTCCTTTTGTGTATATTTATTTTATACCACAACGGAATCTCAATTCTACCAGCAAACAGACCTCCAGTTGCAAAATAGCGACCACTGAAATCTTCTTTTCCTTCTTCTTTTGGTAGTATTATCAAAATTCCTACTAAAAATTGTTTTATTTCCGACTAACTTCGGATAAGCAATACAGGCTGCCGCCTGCATTATCTGATATGCTCCCTTCTAAGTATCGAGTGATTTTACTTTTTCACTTGTTACTCAGAAGGGAGCATATCAATCTGCAAGGCGACAGCCTGTTATTTATCTGATATTTATCTGCTATTCTTTTTAATCCTCTAATTAATCTCGTTGAAAACCTATTGAACAAACATCCCGTAAATCGCACGCATTGCTTCCTCAAAATCCTCTTCAGCAACGCCGATAATAATATTCAGCTCAGAAGACCCCTGGTCAATCATCTTCACGTTAATCTTCGCTTGGGCAAGTGCGGTAAAGATTTTTGCAGCAGTACCTCTTGCTTTACGCATACCCCTGCCTACGACTGCCACCAAGGCCAGATTATCTTCTATTTCTATATTATCAGGATGAGTTCTGTTAACAATCTCGTCCAGTACCGATTTCTCTTTTCCTTTGAAGTTCTCTGTGCTAACAATGACGCTAAGGGTATCAATACCGGAAGGAATATGCTCAAAGCAAAGGTTATTCTTTTCCAGAGCACGGAGAATATTTCTGCCAAAGCCCACTTCACTATTCATCATCGCTTTCTCAACGTTAATGACAGAGAAACATTTCTTGCCTGCAATACCAGTAATCGTATAGGGACTGGAATCTACGGTCTGAGACACAATCATCGTACCCGGATCCTCCGGATGGTTGGTATTCTTGATATTAATCGGTATACCATTTGTTCTTACCGGGAAGATGGCATCCTCATGCAATACCGTGGCTCCCATATAGGATAACTCTCTTAGTTCCCTGTAAGTTATCGTGGTAATTGGCTTAGGATCTTTTACAATTCTGGGATCGCAGATTAAAAAGCCGCTGACATCAGTCCAGTTTTCATATATCTCTGCATTTGCAGCTCTTGCCACAATAGAACCGGTTACATCAGAGCCTCCGCGGGAGAAGGTCTTAATGGTATCGTTGGGCATAGATCCATAAAAACCTGGAATTACTGCATTCTCCATTTCAGCTAATTTCGGTGACAGCTTTGCCAGGGTTCTGTCCAAATCAAACTCACCGCTTTCGTTAAAATACAGCAAGCCAACTGTGTCCAAAAAAGGAAATCCTAAATACTTCGCTAAGATCATACTATTTAAATATTCTCCACGGCTTGCAGCGTAATCCCGTCCGGCGCTATGGGCAAAGGAAGCTTTAATATATTTAAACTCTTCCTCCAGTGACATATCCATTCCCAGATCTTTGATGATACTATCATATCTCTCTTCAATTGCTGCCAGCTCCAGTTCAAAATTCTCCCCTTTTGAAGCCTTCTCATAGCAATTGTAAAGCATATCCGTTATCTTTATATCTTTATCAAAACGCTTTCCGGGGGCTGACGCAACCACAAAACGTCTGGATTTGTCTGCATGAATAATATCCGCTACTTTTCTAAACTGATTCGCGTCGGCAAGTGAGCTGCCGCCGAATTTCACAACCTTTATACCGCTCATATTTTTTCCTCTTTCTTGTACTATTAATAATTATTCTATTTTTCCTATTATAAAGTCATAGGGTGATTTTATCAATAGATTATTTTATAACTGGTATTATATATTACTATGCT
>JAEWMZ010000389.1 GCA_023392995.1 Bacillota bacterium | reverse complement strand
TAAGGCTGATCTCGCCATTCAGTACTTTAATGTTCCTGGCAGCGTTGATCATTACAGCCGCCGGCGGTACATCATACCCTCGGTAGAAAGTCTCATGCCAGTTTATGCTGCTGGGGAAGTAAACCTTATTCACGATGCAGCCCTGAACTGATGCAAAGCCAGAGGAGCTGGTCGTTACAGTACCTGTTCCGTCACTCAGTTTATAGGTACCCGTCAGTTTGTACAGCTTATAGTCGGTGTGGGCAAACGTCAATCCGTCGAAGGTTATGTTTGTGACCCGTCCCGCATCCGAGTTCGGCGCAGGGTTTAATCGGTCTCCCACAGGGATACCTTTTATGTCAATAATCGTCTCAAGCTTAGGAATGACCACCTGGGCGGTATTGATATCTTCTCCCTCTAGCGGAATGTAATACAGTGTACTTTCAGCCTGATCGAAATAAAAATCTCCGCGTTTATTAAAGAACTCAAAAGCATTACGGATTACTTGATCGTTACCTGCATTATATTGAGTATTGTTACTCAAAGACTGTGCAATTGCCCCATATGGCATCTGGAATCGGAGCATGGTGCCTCCAGGCATATTGCTGGCTGCCGGTGCCGGTTCGGCCGAGGCAAAGCAGATAAACGGTCTTGCCCATCTAGCGCCGCCTAAACTTTCGGCTTCTATATTTTGGGGGTTTTTCGTTTGCGGTGTCAAACCTGAGCCGGGGCCGAACACGATAGCCGCTCGGATTGCATTGCCATTCTGCCACGCCCAAGGGTTATCGGTACCGGTAAAGCTAACGGTAGGAGTGCCGTTGGTGGTTCTGTTGGCTGAACCTATCGTTGGACTCACCGTCATATTGGCACGCTTGTCGTTTACATAGATGGCGCGCAGCTTTTCGTCCCGTTGAAGGGTCGTTTTATACGCCGTTAAACCTCCGGTCTGAGTAAGGCCGTTCGCTACTGTCCACACGCCCTTCTCCAGCAGCTTTCCGCCGCTGATTACCGGCTTGGCACCAGGTGCCGCCTCGTAGCGAATCGTGCAGCTTGCACTTCCGGAATCATCCTTATCAAAAACCAGGGTTTCATCAAGCGGATAGAATCCATCCGCAATTTGAACAACAATGTCACCCCCGGTCTTAGGCAGAGTCCTTACCTTCTCTTTCGCCTTCGCAAGGGTTTTGTACGGGCTTCCCTGGGTTCCGTTACCGTTGATATCGTCACCATTTGCATCAACATAAACCGTTGTGCTAGTAGTATTACTAGTCACAACCGGTGTAGAACTACTAGCCTGAACCGGCATTTGTGTCACTGGAAGCATGCTGAACACCATTAACAGAGCTAAAACCCTACTTATCGTTCTTTTCGTTCTTTTTTCTGCTGTCATAAATAAATTTGCCAAAAAAGTACCTTCTCTTAATACTTTCATCTTCTTTCTCCCTTTTTCATTTCTATCATCTGGCGATATTACATAATCTGAGTCTTATTTTTGATTCATTGACTTTTTCGTGATTACCTGTGATAGATTACAATTGAGTCAAGTGAAGTTTTCATTAAAATACTTAATGTTCTTCCCTGTGTCTGAGTTTCATAACCATCCTCCTCTTCCCTTTCTTCAAAACTGTTAACTTTTTTCTCAAATCCTTCTCCTCCTTAAGATAAATTAGTTGATATTTCCCATATAATTATATGATTTGGAACAAGACTCAGCAATTTTAAAAATTGTACAAAACTCTTAAAAATTATATTATTTTCCATTTATTAACGATAAATTTTCATAGTAATAATGTGTATTCTCTTAACTGCTTCTCATTAAACTGTCATTTTTTTCTTTATTACTTATAAAAACTCAGGCAAAACGCACAAAAAGCATTCTTACAGAATAGTTACATTAATTTACCAATTAAATATACCACTGGATAAAATAACATCATATGTATATTGTTTGCTAATTACATGTAAATTCTTAACCGGAAAAGCGAAAGGTCATAGCATGCTCAGCTCGGAAGATAATTTATCACAGCACCTATCCGATTACTGCATTTTATGAATGTGCACCCACGAAGCACATTAAAAAAGCCTTGCAAATATAATTTACAAGACTTTCTTTCTGACTCCTTATGTAATTACTTATCCAAATCGTCCACTTTTTCACTTTCCAGTTACTGTTCGTCCTTAAGTATAACGTATATTTCCGCCTCCGGAACCGGTTTGCAAAACAAAAATCCTTGAATTTTATCACAATCATATTTTACCAGATAATCCAGCTGGTTTTGTACCTCCACACCTTCCGCTACCACACACATCCCCAAGAACTTTCCGATGGAAATAATGTAGCTCACGAAATCATCGCCCCTGGCATCTGTAATATAATCAATAAAAGACTTATCCACCTTCAAGGTTGTAATTGGAAGCTGCTTTAAGTAATTTAGAGATGAATATCCTTTTCCAAAGTCATCCAGTGCTATTCGAATCTTACTATTACGTAATATCTGCAGTTTGCTTATAATACGGTCAAAGGATTCCATTAGAATGGACTCCGTTATCTCTAATTCCAGCCGCTCCGGCTCAATGTTATAATCCTGCAACGCATTTGTAATGATATCAATAAAATCCTCCTGTAAAAGCTGAAGGATTGAGATATTTACCGACATGGATAATTTACCGTACCCCTTTTCCTCCAATCTTGCAAGAAAACTACATGCCTCTCGTAAGACCCAGGTTCCCAGGGGAAGGATAAAATGCGTATCTTCTGCAACCTCTATGAATTTTAAAGGCGAAACCCGCCCTAGCTCCGGACTATTCCAGCGCAGCAATGCCTCAAATCCGGTGATGCAATTGTTCTTAATATCCAGCTGCGGCTGGTAGTATACCTCGAATTCATTATGTTCCAACGCTTTTTGTAAATGTTTTTCAATGGAAACTCGTTCAGTGAAGGCTTCATTCATTGCCTGGTCATAAATCATATATCTTTTCTTGCCGTTGTCCTTCGCTTGATACATTGCGATGTCTGCATATTTTAATAGCTCCTCCAAATCAGTAGCATGATATGGATACAGGGCAATTCCGATACTTATGCTCACCTGAAGGTCACTGTTTAAGAGCTCAAAATTAGTTAAAAAATCCGTGAGAATAAAGGTAGCATATTCCTCCACTTGATCTGTTTGCTCCATATCCTTCCATATAACTACAAACTCGTCTCCGCTAAGTCTATATAAACGGCAATTATTTCGAAGGAGTACACTTAATCTCTCGCCTAATTTTATGATCAACTGATCTCCAAACACATGTCCCATTGTATCATTGACATATTTAAAGTTATCAATATCAACAAATAATAATGCAGCCTTCTGACCTTCTGAGGAAAAGATTACTTTAGATTCTTCGTACAGGGACAGCTTATTTGGTAAACCAGTTAGAGAATCATGGTAAGCCAGATAGGATAATTTCTCCTCACTTAATCTGATTTTTTCATTGATTGATATTATTTCATCATACTGCTGTCTCATCTCTTCATCAGATGCCGTCAGCTCTTCATAAAGCTGCGTCAATTCCTCATTGTTATCTGCAAGATTCTTTTTCATTTTTTGAATTTTACGAATATAGAACAGCAATATATTAACAAATGCAAACAACAAAGCAAACACCGCTGCCACACTTAGGACAAGAGTTTTATAGGTCTCATAAAAAGAAAAAGGCTTATTGATAATTTCACTGCCTTGAGGCAGGGAATCAAGTGATATTCCATATCGAATCAACTGATTATAATCAAATACCGTTCGCATGGAGTTAGGAGCAGAAATCGGAATGGTATCCGGCGCCTCCCCGTCCAGAATACGTTTCCCAATTTGGGCTGCATTCACACCCTGCAGTCTTCCGCTTAATAGAACTCCGCCAATAATTCCCCGGTTCAGACCAAAATCATACAGGCCATATACCGGAACGCTGCTTTGCGCACATACTTCTCTGTTCACATAGTCCATGTCAACAATTTTGCCGTTCGCATCACTGTAATAGGTGGTAATCAATATTATACTGTCCTGCTCCAATGTCTTTGCTCTTCGCAGTACTTCCTCAAAGGATAAATGATTCCATGCCTCAACCTTTAGATTCGGATTAAAGTCTTCAATCATATGAGTAGCAATATCACCAGTCGTTTTACCGCTCTCTGAGTTATCAAACAGCAAATATACATTTTTTAAGGAAGGATTGATTTTTGTAGCAAATCTCAAGGTCTCCGTAGGATCCACGACTTCGATGACACCTGTAACATTGGATCCTTCCTTTACCATCTCCTTGGCACTTTCCTCATTAACTCCGCAAAATACAACTGGTGTATCTTTAAATATCTCCTTCCCGTACTGCAAGGCAAACCGCAGCGCAGTATCATCTGTCACCATAACCAAGTCCAATTTGTTATATTCATATTTATATTTATAATAATCGTATAGATAATCCCAGTTCTTTTGAGAATTGTAATTCTTCCAGTCCATATATTCTACATAGAAAGATATATTCCTTCCGGCATCCCCCAGGGTTTGCATAATGCCTTCCGTCTCCTCTTGTGTCCAGGTTAATCCCTCATGATAGGAATTCAAAATCAGAACTTTTTTTAAACTGTCATCTTCCGCTTGTACCTGATCCGTTAAGTGCATACTACAAATAATAATCACAGCAACTACAATAATTTTTAAGAGCTTGGTCTGTTTTTTTAACATTCTTCCCCCTTCTTTTGTCATTGGTAAAAATCTGCTTCCTATGAATATTATACCATCATATTTTTTCTTTACAACACAATTATTACATATTATGACAAAAAAATGCTGTTCTACCTGAAAAAGAATATACTGATTCCATTTTCCTCAAACTAACTGACATTCGACAGCAGGTCACTCAATTCCGGATGTGAAATGCTCTGCATTTCACAATATTTTAATGAAGATACATTCACGTATAATACTTACATCGAAGATACATCAAAAAGAATCGTATATTGGTTTATTGCCTGATATCAGAAAAGGCTGCCACAAAGTACCCCTCTGCGAGCTATCTGCTATTTTTTTGGCTCGGCAGCAATTCAATTTTGTCTTTGCCAATGCCTTATAGCAAGTGATGTCGCAGAGTTGTATTTTACAACAACCCCTATCTTATCGTTATATGAAATATGAATTATTTTCCTTTTCACTGCAGGATGTAAGAGACTATTTTTCCCGATTATTCGAATGATACGGGCAGCTCTTAATATGATCATCAAGGATGCCAATTGCTTGCAGAAAGGAATATATGATGACAGGCCCCACAAACTTAAAGCCCCTTTTCTTTAAATCCTTACTGATACGTTCCGAGAGTTCGGATTGAGCTGGAACCTGTCCCTCCAGCTCCCATTGATTGATTACCGGCTTGTGATTAACAAAGCTCCATAAGTAGTTCGATAGACTTTCAAATTCCGTCTGAACCTTTATTGCAGCAATTGCATTACTTCTGACAGACCTTATCTTTAACATATTCTTAATAATACCATAATTATCTCTTATGGTCTCTAATTCATTCTCTGTTAGCTTTGCACAGTGAAGAATATCAAAGTTATGAAAAGCCTTCTGATATTCTTCTCTTTTTGCAAGTATTGTACTCCAGGATAGTCCAGCCTGTGCTCCTTCCAAGGTAAGCATCTCAAAAATATAGGTATCATCAAAACTGGGCACACACCATTCATTCTGATGATATTGCTGCATTGTCTGATTTTTTCCCGGCCATACACATTCACTCATACTAAGTTCCTCCATTTAATTTCTTCTTAAGTTATTATACGATATAAACTAGACAATAGTATGTCATATTATAATCCATAACATATGTGATTGGTATCAGTTTAGCATATTCGAACATATGTTTCAACTATTTTACTTATGATTAAGACGGGATATGACCGGACGCATGTTTTTATACTCCAAATTGGATTTTGCAATATACATTTATCTGAAATATTTGAGTGATTTTAAGAGTTGTTTCATTATTAAATACTCTGTTCATGAAAATCACTTTTCAAAGAGCAATAAGATGTGTTAAAATATGCTCACAAACGATGATAGTATCACCTAACTATATTAATGAGTACCAACAGGAGAAATAATGCATACGGAACAAGACCCTTCACCCGAGAGTGAAATACAAAGAGAATATTCAAAAATTGATAAAGACTGGCTGTCATTTCATTACATGATATCTATTATAACGGTTATTTTTGCTTTGATCGTAGAACTTGTAATAAGTGCCTTCGTTGTAAATTCTGAAATGCTGACAACTACACTTACTAGATATATCATAAAATTTATTCTCATACCAAGCGGTGCTAATTTTATTTGCATTGGGATAGAAACCATGGTAATGAGATCAAACAAATTATCCCAAATACATAAAATTTATGTTGTTTCTATGATATATGTAATTATCTGTTTTATTTTATTTACAGTTCACAACGGTTTTACTGCAAGCTATTATATCATTTCAGGAGCAATCATTTTAACGACGGTATATGCCAGTTTTTTCGTAACCCTGTCAACAGCCTTGTTTAGTTTGGTTTTGATGGGTATTTCTGAATTTTTTATTATCTGGGATTTAGACAAGATCAGCGTTTTTGACAGTATGCTCCGATTAGGTAATTTTCTAGTGACACTCTCTATTCTTCTGGCACTTTCAGCAATATGTATGGTTGTAATCCGTTATGCAAGAAAGAAAAATGCTGTAAGCATACAGCTTGAAAAAGAACGGATCTTATTACAGCAGCGCATTAATCGGGATGAGCTCACTGGCATCTACAACAGAAAAGCACTGCACGATACTTTAAGGGATTTGGAAGACTATCAACAGAAGGATAAATGTATCTTTGCCATTATCGATATTGATAATTTTAAGATGATCAACGATGAATACGGTCATCAAACGGGTGATCAGTGTCTGCTCAAGTTTGCACGTGTTCTAAAGGAACACAAAGGAAATGCAGTCCCCTTCCGCTATGGTGGGGATGAGTTTTGTTTATTGTTTCAGGATACCGACATAGCCGAAGCCTATGCTACCTGTGAGCAGATACAGAGAAAGCTGAAGCACCTTACTATTAATGAAGATATTCATATTGAAATGACGGTCAGTATTGGACTGGCAATCTATGATGACAGTATAAATACTGCTGAATTATTTGTTCATGCAGATCAGGCCCTATACCAAGGAAAGGTGCAGCGAGACAGAATACAGGTTTATCAGGGTTAGAACATAGATTCAGTTTCATCAATCTGAGGAATCTGAAAATGAAAAGCATTGAAAGTAATGATTTCCTATGTTATAATTGCTGACAATTAAGAATAGGAAAGCTGGTAGATAAATGAAGTCAAAAGAGAAAACAGATCAAAGGTTACACTTAATGGAAGAAAAGCAGACAAATATCCCGCAGCAAAACTTTAAAAAAACAAGGTTTGAGTTTCATAAAAGCTTTCAATCCGATCGGGACTTTAATCTCTTTTCGCTAGCGGGACTCTTCGCCGGCGTAGGCGCAGGCATTAATACGTCGATCTTCAATAATTACTTAAGTGATATCTTCAAACTATCCGAGGATGTAAGAGGCTTTCTCGAGGTTCCCAGAGAAGCACCGGGCTTCTTTATTATGATTATTCTGGCCGCCATCAGCTTTTTAGGTGATGTACGAATAGCAATGATTGGTATGGCCGCGGCTGGCCTTGGAATGCTTGGCCTTGGTGTATTTTCTCCAACATTTGCACTTATGATTCTCTGGATGATGATGTACAGTCTCGGAACACACATGGTAATGCCTGTTACCCCCTCCATCGGCATGAACCTCTCGAATCAGGACTCATACGGCTCGAGGCTAAGTACAGTTAGTGCTTTTGGACTGTTCGGAAGCATCGCTGCCTATATTTTCATCTTTGTTGGCTTTAATTATATGAATATGTCTTATCAGACTGCATTTGTAACCGGAACAGTTTGTTATCTATTCGCCGCTTTCTCCATAGGACTGATGAAAAAGGATGAGCCTAAGGAACGTAAAGTGAAATTTATATTCAGAAAGCGCTATACGCTTTTTTACATACTGGCTGTTATCAGCGGTGCAAGGAATCAGATCTTTTTAACCTTTGCTCCCTGGGTGTTGATTAAGGTATTTGGTGTAAAGCCTCAGATGTTTGCTATCCTGGGTATGGTGGTTGCACTTGTCAGCATCGGCACACGAAAAATGATTGGTAAATTAATTGATACCCGAGGAGAACGATTTGTCTTATCACTGGAGGCTGTTTTACTATTTGCCATTTGCCTTGGATATGCATATTCCGACCGGCTATTCACCACCACCGTTGCTGCTGTGATTATTGCCGTCTGCTATGTCATTGATAACTCCATGGCCGCTGTGGAAATGGCACGGTCAACCTATGTACGAAAAATTGCCGTGGATCTTTCCGATGTAACCCCAACCCTGTCCACAGGCATTAGTCTACAACACATTGCCTCGATGGTTATCCCGGTTTTTGGAGGTCTTCTGTGGGCGGCGGTTGGCTATCAGGCAGTATTTATTGCGGCAGCCGTTATCGCGTTCCTTAACTTGGTTCTTTCATTAAGAATTAAAATAGTGGCAGCATAATGGATTTCTCCTAGTATGCTTTATACTAGCAGATACAAAAAGTGAATTTACGATAAATGAGTTTATCATAAATTCACTTTTTCTATGCTCTTATTCGTTCATCGCCCCATCAAACATCCTTTTATTACTTCATTTTAAACCAAATCTCATAGGACAAACAATCCTGCATCGATTGCATTCGACTGTATCAAAACCTCGCTTTGCTTTGCCATAACTATGCATTCGGCATCGCCTTTGATGAACTCCCTCATCAGATATCGCTCCTACCGGACAGCTTTTGATACATAAATCACAACGCTCAAGGCACACCGCTTCAGTCAGTTCATCCGGCTCTATTCTTAAGTCAGTCAATACACACCCGATAATAAGACGATTCCCATAGTTCTTATTGAGCAGCAGTGTATTCTTCCCTAAAGTTCCAATTCCAGAGAGCTGTGCGATATGCTTCATGGATAGTAATCCCCTGCCTTCCAGGTTATCTCCATCCCAATAATCGTAGGGAACATCGCAAGGCATAGGCACTCCCGTCCCCGAATATACCTTTTCCAATAAATCAGCTGTTTGATATGCGATATGATCCACCTCCGGACAGGCAAATGTATTAAAGTGTGCATAAATCAATCGGGAATCCACCTTATATAAGCCTTTTGGAAGAGCCCTACCAAACGTTACTATACTTTTACAATCTGGATATACATCGCAAGGATGAAATCCTTCGGGAGCACCGGTAAATCGCTCAATTGCTGTAAATCCACAAACATCCGCCCCATAACTAAGAACCTTTTCCCTGATTTCCTCTTTCATATAAAATATCCTCTATTTTGTTTTAATTTTATATCTATCTTTTTGATTGAAATACGTCATATCTGCATATCCGGAGAATATGTTACCTGAGTGTTTTACTCCACTGGGGATAAAGTATCGATCACCTTTCTTATAAGAATGTCGTACTCCATTTATTACCAGGTCTATTCTCCCCTCAAGGACTACTCCCCACTGACTTTCATGTTCATGCTCCGGTAAATCAACATCTTCTGAAAATTCCATAAAAATAAGCTGATGATTCTCTGCTTG
>JAEWMZ010000362.1 GCA_023392995.1 Bacillota bacterium | reverse complement strand
AGAATGGCATTAAGGATTTCTCTCAGATCATTGAATTAGCTAAGACCTGTGAAGCTCCGATTGAGTTAGAGAAGGGTGAAATCGTTGGTGGTTTCGCACACAACCAGGTACTTGCTCTTGCAGATGCTGTTGTTGGCGCTGTGAAATCTGGTGCCATCAAAAAATTCTTTGTTATGGCCGGCTGTGACGGACGTCAGAAGTCCAGAAATTACTACACCGACTTTGCGAAGGCTCTTCCAAAGGATACTGTTATCCTTACCGCAGGCTGTGCAAAGTACAAATACAACAAGCTTGACTTAGGTGATATCGGTGGTATTCCGAGAGTACTTGATGCAGGACAGTGTAACGATTCCTACTCCTTAGCTTTAATCGCTCTTAAATTAAAAGAAGTATTTGAGCTTCAGGATATCAATGAGCTTCCAATCGCTTTCAACATCGCTTGGTATGAGCAAAAGGCAGTTATCGTACTCCTTTCCCTTCTCTACTTAGGCGTTAAGAATATCCACTTAGGACCTACATTACCAGCATTCCTTTCTCCAAACGTAGCAAAGGTTCTTGTTGAAACCTTCGGTATCGCAGGAATTGGTACTGTAGAGGATGATATCGAATTATTCATGGCAATGTAATAGTAATAAAAGTACAAAGTGTAATATTTTATAAATAAAAAGGAAAATCTACCGGGTAGAGGCATAACGCATGGTATTTATCCGGTAGATTTTTATTCTAATTGAAAACTATTATCCCCGTTAAATGTAATATCATTATTCTCATTAACTGACATTCGCCCCCAGAACATGGGGGTGCAGGATGTGAAATACTATACATTTCACACTAACTGACATACGGCCGCTAGGTCGCAGGGTGCAGGATACGTAATGCTCTGCATTTCACAATAACTGAAATACGATCGCTAGGTCGTGGGGTGCAGGATACGTAATGCTCTACATTTCACAATAACTGAAATACGATCGCTAGGTAGCGGAGACAGGATGCGAAATGCTATGCATTTCACAATAACTCTCGCAGAGTTTTTAAGCTCTGTACATGTAGAAGGAGGAAGTACCATGAGTGCTTTTTTAGGACCAATCCATTATTGGCTATATAACAAAATACAGCAGCAACAAGCAATTGTAGATGAACTCTATGTTTTAGGTGCGAAAAACACCTTATCTTTGGAAGCAGAGTGCAACAACCTCTTCGGCACTTTTGAAAATAAACCTCTGGATGAAATGATTGACCACGGAAATATCCATGGGTGGCTGCAGGAACGCGTCTCCCAGGTTGAATATAAATATGCTTATTGTATCACAAAGCTGTTAGAAAAAAATCCGGAACTGAAAGCAGCAATTACTGACATTGTAGCCGGAAATGCAAAAAATCTGGCAGCCTCTTTTCAGGAGGAATCGCTGGATGCAGTCGGAATATTCAAGGTAATTGAAGATAATCTTCTGGATGGCATGCCTTGTGATCATGCAAACCGCCTGCTTGACAAAAGCTCAGACAAAGTGACCTGGATTCGAACACTGTGTGTTCATAGTAATTACTGGGCAGAGGTCGGTGGTGATATTCAGATTTATTATGAGCTGCGTGACGCTTGGATTAATGCATTGACAAAAGAGCTTGGCTTTAACTTTGAAAAAACAGAGGATGCTACTTATTCTATTATTGCTTAGCATTACGACAATACATTGCGGCTTAGCATTACGGCATTGCATTGTTGCTTAGCAATACTGTATTGCATTGTTGCTTAGCATTACTGTATTGCATTGTTGCTTAGCATTTAGCTTAGCATTGATGCTCAGTATTTAGCTTTGCTTTGCTACTCAGTATTTAGCTTAGCTTTACTAATCAGTATTTATCTTTGCTGATCAACATTTAGCTTTGCATTACTACTCAGTATTTAACTTAGCATTGTAGCTTAATACTATTGTTAATGCTGTAGTTTGTATATTCAACACGAACAGGAATGGAGGTATGAGGTATGAACAGTATTCAATTAATGATGGAAGAACACAAATATATCCTGCGTATGCTGGCAGTTGTTCGCAAAGCATGTTATGGTGTTATGCACGGTGAAGATATAAATTATGAGGATTTTGCAAAGATGATTGACTTCATCCGTAGTTATGCAGATGCCCATCATCACGGGAAAGAGGAAAAAATGCTTTTTAATGAGATGGTGGTTCATTTAGGAAGTCTGGGTAATAAATTAATTACACACGGTATGCTCGTTGAGCATGACTCCGGAAGATTATTTATCAAGGAGTTAGAAGACGCCCTTGCCCGTGTCAAAGCAGGTGACGAAGAAAGCCGCCTGGATGTAATTGCGAACGCAATCAGCTATACCCATCTTCTGAAAAGACATATTGAGAAGGAAGATACCGTGGTTTACACCTTTGCAGAACGTCAATTATCACCGGATATCATTGAAAAGGTAAATCGGGAAACCATCGATTTTGAAGCTTCCGCTACTGAAAAAGGAACTCAGCAGCGTTATATCAACCTGGTTAGCGAGTTGGAAGAAAAGTATCAATAAAAGCTTATTTCTCATTCCCCTTATAATATATGACGAAACATAAACAGCCAGCTGACCCACATATAAAGCGACATAAGAAATAATCAAATTAAGAGACTGCATCAATATGTTAAGCTTTATGATTCGGCTTTATCATTTTGATGCAGTCTCTTTCATTGTATCTCTTTCTTTGCTTATGGTTCATGTTTATTTATGTATATGAATGCCTGCATGTTAAGCATAATTCGTATACTAATAGGGCCGTCATTATGATATATTAATTTTCGTTGTATTTCTTCCATAATTGATTTCTCCGCAGATTAGTTGTTACATTTTTTTAATCTCCATTCGTTAATGCGCCAGGATAATAAAGGTAAAAGAGCTGAGCAAACAAAAATACTTAATAAGCTCTGCCAAGTAAAATTTAGTCTTTGTTCAAGTAAAAATTTTAACATATACACACACATAAAAAATAAAGAAGTTCTTACAAAACCAAATAGCAAATAATTAAGAAATCCTACTTTCCTTTTTCCTTCCCATTTTTTCACATGATCTTTTTCTTCCTCTTTGAACTGTTTATTTATATCCATCATAAAGCCTCCTCTTGTATAAACAGTTTTGTAATTAATCTTACGGTGTCGCACCGTAAATTCCGTTATCCAATATATCTCTCCACATAATAATCTTATAGATACACTGATAATATGCAACCTCCGCAGATTCCATTTCACTCTTAGCCTTAGTTACATCAAGTTCAGTGGCCTTTTTATACTTCTTTTTTGTAACCATTATATTATAATTCTTCTGGGCTATCTGAAATTCCTTATCTGCCAGTTCAAGATTTCGAAATTCATTGTCATAAGCATAGATTGCTTCTGTCACATATTTTCTGATGTTATTTTTCAATACATTATGCTGGAGCTGATAATCTTGAATCTTAAGTTCAATTTGATGATATAGGGTATTCGTTTTATTATTTAAAGACAAGTAACGTTGATAACACTGCTTTAGATGGCTATATTGAGCCAGAGCCATATTTCTGTATTCAAACTGGAGGATAGTTTCCTCCAGACCATATTGCTTTGGGCTAACTGCGATTGGTAAGAGAATTCTTGTTCCCTCTGCCACGTTTGTCTCCGTCTTGATTTCAGTATAGGCTGTATACAATGACCGAACATTCTCCTGCAGGGCTAGCTTATTCTTAAGCAGATTGGCTGTTGCTATGTCAGAAGAGATCTGAGTGCTTATACCATGACTAGTTTTTATTTTCTCAATCCTTTGTATCGTGGAAAGATAGTCATTGTTACTGACGTAATAATCCTCTTGCTCTTGCAACAGGATTAGTCCATAACATTTCTTCATAAAGTCATTTAATAGTTTATTCTGGGCTTCTTGATTAATCATGCTCTGGTAATTTACATAAAATTGCTCTATTTCTGCCTTTAGATTTGACTCAGCTAAGCTGCTTTGATAGCTATTGATTGTACTATTATATTGCTCAATTTGATCTGATATTGTTTGAATTTGAGCATCAAGCTCGGCAAGTATTGCAGCATCTGATACCGTAGATCGATATTCCATATACTCTTGCTTCAACTGTTTTAACCGGGAGCATTTATCCACTGCCGTAGCAAACTGACTGCTAATACTTGCGCTGCTTTCTGATGTCAGGCTATAATTTAATGCTTCTATCTGATAGCTTAACATTTTCTGCATATAGGTTGAACTATACCATTGATATCTGTTTTTTAAATCATTGTATTGATAGCTTGTATTTCCTGTCCCAATTTCATAAGTAGCCTCGGCAGCTGATACTTGCGTCTGAGCAATGCCACAATATAGACCTATTATTGTACACATCATAATTATCTTAGTATTATTCAAATGATGCTTTAAGTTGTGCATTCCCTTACCTCTATCTTTTGTAAAAGCCCACCCTTTTAGGAAAATGCCTACTTTCCTATGGAGCAGCTTGCGGTTTTATCGTCTATCCCTATAATACATTAGGGTTGATACCTACATAAACTTCTATGCAGGGCATGTTATCCTGCTTTGTTTGGACAAGATATGCCGATGTAATCGGTTGAAGTCTATTTTCTGCTATATATTCATTTACCTGATTCAAGGTTTCCTGCAAAAGAGCTGGATCTGTCACCTTCACATATAAAGCATTGGTAATCCTAACCTTGTCTTTCCATTGATAGGGCTCCTCCACCGGCATACGGTAGCTTATGGGCATTAGCAGTTCAACGTCCATTAACTGCTCACCCCCAATAAATTCAACTGCTTTTGTAGTTGTTATTATATATTCTCCATTGTTAATCGCAAAATCCTTATACGAGCTTGCCATCTCCATAAGATTTTTTTGGAATTCCGTCACAGTTAAGCGCCCTGAACGGGTAATTAAGTTATTCATCTCATATTGCTGGTTTAACATGATTTCCATAGTACCTCTCCTATCTTTTGTAAATATTATTAATCATTCCAAAGATCAATCTTCTCTAATACATAAGTTAGTATTCTTTTACTTTCTGTAATCATCTGAGCCTGACAGCTCATACCTGCCTTTAAGATCCCTTTATTTCCCTGGGAATCATATAAGGTTTTATTATCAAGGCTTGCTTCAACAAGATAATAGCCGGAACCACTACTCTGATCTACCTTAAGATCCTTCGATATACTCGTAATCGTTCCTGTTAGATATCCATACTCTCTGCTTGGTAAAGCATAGATGTTGAATTTTGCTGCCATTCCAACTTGAAGCTTCCCTATATTTTCATTACTAACATATACATTTACTTTATATTCACTATTATCCTGAGGTATTATAGTAAGGACTTCCGTGCCGCTTGATAAGAGATCTCCTTTTACAAGCTCAATATTACTGTTCACCACACCTGTTTTGGTTGCTTTGACAATGGCCTGGTCAATCTGAGATGCCAGTTTGTCCAAGTTGGTGTTAAGCTCATCAATTTTATCTGAGCAGGAATCAATTCCAGAAATAGTGCTGCGTAATTCACTGTTTCGGTATTCCGACAGCTTCGCTTCTTCCTCTCCATCCTCCGCAATTAGATTCTTTTCTCCTTGCAGTTTTAAACTGTCTCTATTCTTTTCAAGTGTATTGATATTCTCTTTCAGTGTTGCAATTGTATTATCCAGTTCAACCAGATACTTCAGCTTAAAGTTAATTAATGCTGCTTTTCGCTCCTCTTTATTCTCACGATATAATACAACCTTGCTAACGGTATTCTCCTTTGAAAGAGTTGCTTCTTCAATCTTCTTTTCTATTTCGATAATACTGGAGGAAAGTGTTGAAAGATAATTGACATGGTAAGTACTTACAGCCCTTTCTGCCTCCTCCATCGCTGTCCTGGACTGTTGAACTTCCCACTCTGTTACTGATAGACCTTTTAACTCATTGTTAATTTTATAATTTTCCTTAGCCTGCTCATATGTAACTGTTAAATCCGCCAACTTATTTACATATTCATCGTACTGGAGGCTATATGTATTTGTATCTGGAAAAATACTTTCTCCATTCGTGATACTCGATTTCAGTTGTCGCAATCCTGTTCGCACTGTCTGATAATATTTAAGCGAGTCAATGAGCCCCTGCTCCGTTGTAGATTTCTCAATGTCCTTCCTGGCATTGGCATACTGATTGATTATAGAGTCGTAATCACTCTGATACTTCATAAATTTATGATAATATTCCTTCTGTTCACCTTTATTTGCAAAGGAACTCTTACCCGTATTGATAGCCTCTTTTAATTCTTTTGCATAGGAAAGCTTTTGGTTTAAGCTCCTTAACTGCTCTATCACTGATGCTAAATTCAGTTCTCGTTCCTTTTCACTATAGGAATAGTCATTCTTCGCTAATTTATAATTCAGTTCGTATGCCTGATATTTTAAATAATACTCCTCTTCCTTTTCGGATTGTGTAAAATGATTTATTCCATCTTCAATTGAACTTTTATATTTTCTGAGCAATACTAATTCATTCTGAATATCGGATAATTGCTCACTATAATACGCTTGCTCCGCCAGTAAATTCGCATGCTCAATTGTGTAGAGCACATCTCCCTCTAATACAGATACTCCATCTTTTACATTAATTTCTTCCAGCGTTCCGCTATAGCTGTTCATTATTGTAGCCACTTGGTCATTCGGACGAAGCATTCCCTCTGATTTTACTACTACATCAATACGACCAAAGTACATCCATATGAGAGCAACGATAAATAGGGTAAGAATTACATATATGAAAATGTTAAAGGATATATTTGGTTTTGATTCATAGACCTCACGGCTGTCTGACATTTCATTGATATTGACGAGGATAGGTTTCATTCGTTACTCCATGATTTTCACTATAAGCAGTTAATGACTCTCTATTTATTTTACCATTGAGTTATTTCATTTTCTTAATCTTCATTCATTAATGCTCTAGGATAATAAGGCAAAAGAGCTGAGCAAACAAAAATACTTAATAAGCTCTGCCAAGTGAAATTTTGTTTTCGTTCAATTAAAAATTGGTTTTGATTCATAGACCTCATGGCTGTCTGGCATTTCATTGTTACTGTATTGGTTTCATTAGTGACTCCATATTATATTAATTGTAATATATTACTGGCTCTAATGCATTATTTCATAAAAGTAATTAACCAACCAAGCATGTTTACTGCATCAAGAATGTGAACAGCTAGCGTCTTTCTTTTATCATCCATCAGAGTTAATTAATTACAGTTATTTACTTGCCTTACTCCTTTTAAATACAAGCCACATAAGATTCCCCCAAATATATCCGCCAATAATAACATACTGTCCAACGTGAAGAGCCTTCCAGATAATCACTATGTCTCATTCATTGCTTTTAAACATATCAATAACCCATTTATTGTTTCATTTCAGTCTTTTTCTTTTAATCAATATCACAATCACATATCCCAGTGTTGTAGAGATTGTAGTTAAAAGAATATTTATATTTTTATAATAAACATCCATAAGGTAA
Organism: Bacillota bacterium; assembly: GCA_023392995.1. GTDB lineage: Bacteria > Bacillota > Clostridia > Lachnospirales > Lachnospiraceae > Mobilitalea. The sequence goes on along the minus strand of JAEWMZ010000362.1, from coordinate 6,883 downwards.
AATAAAAATAGCATTAATAAAAAAAAGGCTATAACCTTCAATATAAATTTCATCCAATCATTCATTAATTTATCTCTCCCATTATTATATTCGATCTCTGAATTTCATCATTTGGTCAAATCTATTTCATAACTGCTCTTTCTTATGCCAAAATCTTTTTTTAAAAAACTGTTAAAATACAATTTTAATATGCATTATTATAAATGGTTCTAATATTATGAGAACCTGTTACGGCAGTATTCTTTAAGCTTGTCAAAGGTATTTCTATCCTTTGACAAGCTCTATAATCATATTTTCATATTATTTAATTTAAACAGGAAGTACTGTTCCAAGTCCTCCAAAAAATAAAGCACTTGAGGTAGACGCCTTCCATACAGTATTTAAATCATTGCTTCCTGACGAAATCATAGAAACAGTTCCAACGACTGCTCCTCCACAAAAGCCAAAGATCACTCCTGCTACTGCACCACCCAAAGCTCCACCGTCAATTTCATAAGCACTTTCTAAATCAATTTCATACAGCATAATATTCGCTCCCTTTCAATATTAATCCCACAATGTATAAATTACTACTCCAGCCACTCCACCTATAGCACCGCCTATCGCCGTACCTACTCCTGGTGTGAGCCATGTTCCAACGGCCGCACCCCACTTGGCACCTGCATAACCTCCTGCTGCTCCTCCTAAAAGACCGCCACCAGCTGCAGCCATTGCTTCTCCAACAGAATCCCAATTTATTCCTCCTGATAAATCGTAAACCTCATCTTGTGTTAATTCTAAAAATGTACTCATAGTTTCTATTCCTTCCTAATTTATTTATATTAATAAGACATTTTTTCGAAATTAGGATCCTAAAATGTCTTAAAAATATCTTTATAAATATTTAGTTTTACTATATATTACGAAAAGTAATTCACTCATATTTACTTATCTAAGATTATCTTTTATTCACATAATATATAATCTAAAACCTCCTTCGTTTTTCTAAAAACCTTCTAATATCCTATTTGTAAATCCCTTTAAACACTTTGTCGCCATAATTTATAGTAAATTCCTTTAAGATCTATTAGATAATTATGCTCCCCTGCTTCAATTACCTTTCCCCTCTCCATTACATAAATCACATTACACCTCTTAATGGTACTTAATCTATGTGCAATAATTATCGTAGTTATATCTTTACTATACTCCTCAATCGTATCCTCAATCGCTCTCTCCGTAATCGAATCCAAATTACTGGTGGCCTCATCCAAAATAAAGATATCAGGCTTTTTCAAAATTGCTCTCGCAATTGCCAACCTCTGCCGCTGTCCACCCGAAAGATTAGTTCCATTTTCCTCAAGTCTTGTCTCATATCGCAAAGGCAATTCATTAATAAAATCATGGGCCTGTGCCTTCTTCGATGCTTCTATCACTTCATCTATTGTTACATCCTCCAGCCCGAGCATTAGATTATCCATAATACTTCCACTAAACAAGAAGGTTTCCTGTGGAATATATGCAATCTTGTCCCGTAAGCTTTCCAAGTTGATATCCTTGATATTATTCCCATTGATTAATACCTCCCCTTCCTCTGGGCTATACAGATTAAGTAAAAGCTTCACCAATGTTGTTTTGCCTGATCCGCTCTCCCCTACCAATGCAATGCGCTCTCCCCTTTTGATATGCATCGTGATATGATCTAATACCGTTCTTCTTGTTCCATAACGGAAGGTCACATTCTTAAACCAGATATCTCCTTGTAGCGATTCCGGTATTAACTTCTTACCTTCCCCTCCAGCTCTCTCCGGTTCCAGATCCAGTATTTCGCCAAGACGATCTGCTGCAACAATTGCAGTCTGCATCTGCGGTTGAAGATTAATCAAATTCTTTACGGGATCAAGGAAATATGCTAATAGCGAGTTGAATGTAATCAGCTGTCCAATACTCAAATTTCCTTTAATCACATTGTAAGCTCCAACCCATAGAATTACGATTCCCCCGGTAAGCTCTACAAAGCCCACCAGAGAGCCTTGCAGATTATTAACCCAACTTAATTTAAAGATACTTTTCAAAAGTCGAATGAATTTGGTTTCTGTCTCCAGATTAACCTTTCGTTCTGCATTATAAGCCTTAACTGTCTGAATACCATTCAGTGACTCAACCATATAGGAGGTCAGCTGTGCATTATTCTCCATCTGGGTCTGGTTCAGTTTTCTGTACCACTTGTTAAAGCTTATTACAATTACAAAATATAAAACAGCTACGATCAATGTAATGGCAAACATGTATCCATTCTGCAAAAACAATATGACTCCGCCGGCAATTGCCATCAAGGTATCAATCATAATGGTAAGTGTGGCTCCTGATATGGCATCCCGTACCTTGGAGGCATCATTAAATCTTGATATGATCTCACCAACTTTACGGGTTCCAAAAAAATTCATCGGAAGCTTGAGGACATGACGGTAATAGCCAAGCAATAGTGCAATATCAAGCTTCTGACTCAGATATAACAGAAGATGGGCTCGAATCGCTGACAATAAAACCTTGAATAGATTTAACAATATAATTCCAATGGACAAAATATGCAGTGTCTTTAATAATCCTGCTGATAATATATCATCAATTAATACCTTAAAATAAAATGATCCCAAAATACCTAATATCGTAATGATAAGGGAAGCAAAAAAAACATTGATCAGAATTCTCTTCTGAGGAAGCAAAAGATGAAAGAACCTCTGGAATATGCCCTGGGTTTCATCTCCTTTTTCAAAGCCCTGATCAGGTACCAGGATAATCAGTACACCACTCCAGCGATAGCTGGGTGGTTTTCCCTCTTCTGCTTTTTCTCCAAAGAATTCTTCCGGAGATAGCTTTACAATCCCTTTTGCCGGATCTGCAATCGTAATTTGCTTTTTCGTAATTTTATGTATAATGACATAGTGCAGTAAAGCTCCATCAACGATGACATGAGCAATGCAGGGAAGTGGGAATTCTGAGAAGAACGCATTCTTATCCCCTTTTACACCTTTTGCTGAGAAACCCAAATGTTCTGCGGCTTTTATCATGCCATAAGCATTCGTACCTTGCTTATCTGTTCCTGCCACTTCTCTAATCTTGGTAATTGATGTATGAAAGCCATATTGTTTTGATATGGTAGCCAGGCATGCAGCTCCGCAATCGGTAATATCATGCTGTTTTACGCAATAGTATTTTTTTAGCATCCTTGCATTTCCTCTTCAGCCTATTACTTTTTATGTGAAATATTGCTTTTCTTTAATGCAGCAATAATTATCAAATTCAAACGAATAACTTAGGTATATTTTACCAAATTACATCCGAAATACCATAATTCCTAATTATTCTACATAAAACTCATACTATTTATAGCTCCCATTCATTTTTTCATAATAATTCTACAGCAATTCGTGATAATTTTGCTTACTAATAACTTATGTTGTGTTAAATAAAAGATCATACCTCTCCCTTTTTTCAAATTAGATGATCTCGAATTATTAAATATAAGAAGAAGCCTATCCCCATCTAGCATCCTATTATCATTTCGTCTTTTTTATCTCATGGCAGCCTAATGTCAACAACAAAGAACTCTCCAACTTCTATATCCAACTCTCCATTATACTTGTTTATAATAGATTGAATATTCTTCATTCCAATTCCGTGCCATTTTTTCTCTTCTTTCTGGCTATAAAAGTTATTACCATAACGAATTGGCTTAACTGAATATGTATTCTCACAATGTATGGATAAACCATTACTTTTTTCTATCATTGAAAAGCCAATGTATTTGTTACTACTCATCTTATTACAGGCTTCAATTGCATTTTCCAACAAATTACCGATTAAAGCGCATATATCCTTATCCTCCATAGATATTACCTTAAATGAAATAACTGGTTGAAACTCTATATTTAAGTCGTTCGTCTTTGATATCTTACTATTAATCAATATAGATACTGCCCGATGAGGGATTACCAGATAGCTATTGGAAAATTTTATATCATTATAAATTGAATCCAAATAATTTTTAAGCTCCTCATATTGTTCGAAATCTGTTAATCCTTTCAATATACCCATATGGGTATTCATATCATGCCGCAAGCTGCGAAGATTTTCCATAACCTCTGTCATATCCTGATTCAATTGCTGTTCCATTTCAATCTGCTGCATTTTTAGATTATGCTCCATTTGTTTTTCAGCTCTTTGGTAAGATTTATACAACAGTATCATGGTAAGAAAAGAATTTAATACTATGATAGACATCATAATTGGAAGTATCGTATTACGGTTAATCACCTGATCAGACGAAGATTTCCATAAATCAGTGGTAAAAGAAATTGATACAATATTCGAAATTAGAATGATATACATTTCAACTCGGCTATCCGCCAGGAAAAATAGATTAAATCTTCTTTTTTTATAAATCAAATTAAGCCATACAAATACGATAGCCGGTAATACAATAGAAAGACTATGAAAGAGTATACTTCTGCTGCCTCTCACCTCTTCCAAAGTTTTCTGCATCAGAAAAGCTGCTAATGCAATTGTGACATATTCATAAAGCGCCATGCCCAACAAAAATATGCTTGGTATAGTAATTTTTTTTATGATTGAGGCATCATAAAAGAGGAAAGGGATTACCAGACATACCACAATGAGCAGTAAATCCATAGAGGTACTCCAAAAAGCTATATTCATATCATATATTTGTTTTCGCAAAAAAAGTGTCGTAAAGATAATCGTAAACACAATAAGCCTGCTCTTGTATTTCTGTTTAAAATTCATATTCACATTCATAAATCTGTAATAAATAAATGATTCCAATCCCATAACTATATAATTTAAAAATAGACTCATACAGTACCTCAAAAATATAAATTATTATAACCTATTCAAATAAGTTTCCATCACATCCTTGCGAAACGTTCTTCCAATTACAAAACTTTCTCCTGATTTTAGATGCATATTTAATTTTAATCTCTTTGATTTTATTGATATTAACAATCTCACTCTGGTTAATGCGAATAAAATTGTCTTTCAGTCTATTATTTAACGATGTAATTGTTTCATATACCTGATATTCTCTTCCTTTCGTCACAATAAAACTCTTGGCTGCTCTTCTTTGTACGTAGATAATTTCTTCCTGATTAATTTTCTTTTTTATATTTTCTTCGGTAATAATAAACGGCATCTCCTTCGATCCCTTTTTCATACCATCAACCAAATGAAATGCTTTTAACAAGATTCTCTCTAATTTGTTGATATCGATTGGCTTTACAACATAGCCATTGGCCTCTATTTCAAATGCTTCAAATGCGAATTCCCGATGTCCGGTTACAAATATAAATATCAGCTTCGGGTACTTAGCCGCTAATTTGGAAGCGAGCTCAATACCTGAGATCTCGTTATTTAAATCAATATCCAGAAGAAGTACATCTACCGTATGCTTCTCCAGGAATGTTAATAACTCCGTTGGGTTCTCAAACCCTTTATATATGATATCGACTTTATTCTTCAAAGCAATTTCATTGAGAAAAAGGGCGTTCACCTTTAACTGAATCTTCTCATCATCACATATTCCTACCGTATATCTCATAATATCGTTATTTCCTCCATTATCAATTTTTCCCCACTTTATTATAATACATTATTTCCTAAAAATACTTATAATGTCATAAAATGCAATATTATTGCAATAACTTGCAAATTTATCTTTTAACCGACATAGGCGACGCAGGAACAAGGCAACGCGGAACAGGCTATAAAAGAGAATAACTTAGAAGATAAGAACCAACGATAAGTACAACAAGACCAAATATAAGAATCAAACAAATAGAACAACTTAAGAAATATCTTAAAACAGAAAAGAATCCATAAGCTTCAGCCTATCGCTGTTACTTACGGATTCTTTATAATCACTCACTATAATATTTAACCTTTACAATTCTATCTTTATCTATATACGAAAGCTGGAGATCTCCTCCTTCAGCTGCACCGAGCTTTCTCTGGACTTCTCAACCTGCTCTGTTACCTCAGCAGATTTGTCCGTAATATTAGCAATCTTCTCTGCTATATCCCCGGTTCCTATGGCTCCCTCACTAGATGCTTGAGCCACCTCATTTACAGAGACAATCATATTCTCAATCGATGCTAACAATTCTTCTGAGGTAGCACTAAACTCCGTAATTAATTCGTCCATATAAGAAGCATCCTCCTTATAGGCATCGGCCACCTCCAGCATTCTTAGCAAGCTACTGTTAACATCACTAGATACATAATGGAGCAGAGCCGTGGAGCTGTCTGAAAGATTTGACACAGCCTCTGTTACTTTGTCGGTTACCTCTCCAATCCTTCCTACTGCTACTTTGGATTGATCTGCCAAATGACGTATTTCATTGGCAACGACTGCAAAGCCCTTTCCGCTTTCTCCTGCCCTTGCAGCCTCGATGGAGGCATTCAAAGCCAACAGATTGGTTTGCTCTGTAATACCCATAATTGCATCTGTGAGTACGCCAATCTCTGCTACCACCTTTGCCTGATCTAAAGCCATTTTTAACTTTCCTTCTATTTCAAAGCCGATAGCATTGGCCTGATCTTTGGAGAGCTTTAACTCCTTTTTTGTATCCTTAGCGCGCTTGCTGATCTCGATTACCTGCAGCGCAGCCTCTTGCGATTTAGCAGCGATACTGCGGCTGGCAGTTTCAATCTCATTGGAGGTTGTGGTCATGGCTTCTGCGGATGCTGCAGTTTCTTCCATACTAGCTGCCAGCTCCTGGGTTGTGGCTGCCACATCTTCTATATTTCCATTGAGCTCCTTCATATTACCATTCACATTTGCCACAACTTCAATTATCTTATCTGCCTCAGTTTTTGTACTTCCCAC
>JAEWMZ010000343.1 GCA_023392995.1 Bacillota bacterium | reverse complement strand
TCTTTGGGGCGGCGATAATAACACGGATTCTTCCGCCAAGGGAGGTAGGTTTATCATAGTAAGCCTGAACATCATACTTAGCAAGATTGTTTACTTTATCCAGAGTGGTAAGTACGTATTCTTTATTTACGTATAGGTAAACACTGTATTTACTAGCGAGTGTATACTTCGTATTATTTGACTGTACCGTATTGATACCGATGGAGGATACGGTAACACCTGTTAATGCGTAGCTGGAAACCAGACCATCACTACCGATGACAAATCCACTGGGACCTTCTGTCAGGTTCAAAGAGCTGGCAGAATCAGTTGCCAGAGTATTGGAAACACCATCAATTAAATATTTATAGTTCATTCCTGAATTGGGATATGTAATACCCGTAAAAATGCCGAAAGAATCCAGATCTCCGGTAGCACCGTTTAAGATTAATTCAGATATCTGACCTTTACTATTTAATGCGTAATATAAAACGGAAGATGAGCCAAGATTTACATTAGCAAGTCGTTCCGGTTTTACACTCATATATTTGCCCTTTTTTAAATCCAGAACCTTGACATCTGAAGCTAATGCAGTATAGCCTAAGGAGTAACCATCACTGCTAAAGGAATAGTCGGCAAAGGCAGTCGGTGCTGACACATAGCTGCTTATCGTTGCAGAGCCATCAACGAATTTCACCTGAACCAGCTTTCCTTCTGTCAAATATAAGGAGTTGGAATCATAGTCCTGGGTATATTGATTTCCCGAAGCATCCACAAAGGTTACATAATCAGTGCTGTTGAAATTACCGTTTTTATCTTCCACAATACGTTTACCGGTGCTTAACACATAACCGGCAAGAGTTACATTATACTCATCGATGTCCAGAACACCAACAACGGTACTATCCTTGCCTAACAAGAGAGTAGAGACATCACCCTTCTTTACATCACCCATAGCTGAGAATCTCAATGCAACATCGGTGTCCGCAAATCGGTATTCTTTTCCGCCTATAGTTACTGAGGTTGGTGAGGTGTAGTTAGGATTAATAGCGGAGATAGTGCCTGTCACCTTATCGTCATAAACGTAAACTGTCTTAAAGTTCTTGGAATAATATAATACATCATAGGCTTTAATATCAGAAAACTTACAGGTGGTACCATTCTTATAAAACTTAGCTATACCAGTGCCGAAGGGTAATTTGGAGGTCCAGTTAATATCGACTATAATTGGCCCCTCTAATCCGGTATTTATTAAGGATAAGTAATCGATATCACCGTTAGAATCAAGCGTGTAGCCCAATACAGTTGCATAGGCAGTTCCTGCTTTATTGGTTGTATTTAGTGTATTATAAAATAAATTAATACAATCGGCCGTTGTGAGTTTCTCGGATTTATCTTTGGTAATACTCGTATCCAATTTCTTGGAGGTATAGAGCTTCATGATAGCACTGACTTTACTCCCTGTAAAATCACTGTCACTATATCCCAGAAGCTTGATTACACCATACACAGCTTCCTGCAGAGTAATACCCTGGGTAGGCTTGAAGGTACCATTCAGATAACCTGTCATCCAGCCCTGGTTCAGTGCTGTTTGAATATATCCGGCAGCCCAATAGCTCTTTTTTACATCTTTAAATAATGAAATATTACTTTCGCTGGATACTCCTTTTTTGAGAGGAGACATATTTACCAGCATTTGAGCAAACCTTGCTCTTGTTACGACGGTTGATAGGGAAGCATTACTGCCTTGGTCGGTATCCATGACCTCTAGGGCATTAATTACTTCAGTGGCGCGGCTCGCAGCATATACTCGGGATTGCGACAGAGGAGTAAGGGCGATTGCGGCAAAAAGTGCCAAACACAGTATTAACGCTAATTTTTTTTGCATTTTTCTTCTCCTTATAAAATTTATATCATGACAAGGTGAATCAGATTACTGATTTATCTTGCTGTGAACTTAGGGTATGATCTATCACTGCTGCATCACTCTGATCACACAGCCTTGCGGAATTCGTGTTTCGAATGTGAGAATGCAGTTTTTTTACATCTAAATCGCGCTTTATTTATGTAGAGGAACAATAGCCTGGTACAAGATGTTTTCAAACATGCAAGATCAGGTAAATTATGGCTTATATAACTTTATAATATTTTATCAGAGTTTAGTCAACTCAAATTAGATTAAAAATTGATTATAATTCATGAAATATTCATGGCAATAAAAAACGAATAGGTTCTATCACCAAAAGTCATCATGCCGCATTTGCAGTAAAAACGGATCACATCTTCCGGTATGCCCTCGCCTACGAGCCTTTTCTACAGCAATGAGTATAATGATTATTTCTTAATTAGTCTTTAATCAATCTTAAAGAAAGTATAAAGATTGATTCCAGCATTAAAACCGTATGATCTTTGCTGCCTAGGAGAAAATGGAAAGGATGAATGGAGTTTTTGGATTAACCTGTTGACAAGAGGAGGCTAGTAGCATATAGTAATCACTAACAAGCAGTGAGGCATGTCCTTACTGCTTGTTGTGCTTTTTTACTAAAATGTGTTCTGAAAAGGAATTGTTTACGAACAGGATGAGTAGGGATGATAGGTTACTAAGGAGGGCTTTTATGAATTTGATTCGAAAACGAACAGAGGTTGTTAAAATGAATGATGAAATCGGGGAGATTGAAAGCAGCATTCAACAGTTGGTCAGCGGAAATTTGGATATTTCCATGCAAATGGAGCAATTTGATCTTTTGGGAAGTCTAGCCGAAGATATTCAACAGATCAGCACAACATTTAACAGTTATATAAACGAGATATCCCATGTGTTGTCCCATCTTTCCGCCGGTAATATGGCGGTCTCCTTTGCTAAGGACATTCATTATCAAGGAGACTTTGTTCCTATTAAAAATGCATTACATAAGATAAGACACTCTTTAAATAAATCCTTTGAAGAGATAAATGATTTCACGTATGAGATCGATCGGCTCTGTGAGCAAGTTGAAAATGGTTCTAATCAGATTACTCAAAATGCAATTGATCAGGCAGATCTTATTAATAATCTGTCAGGAACCATTTCCGAGATAGCGGAGCAGACGACAATCAATACACAGAATATACGTAAAGCGGCTGAGAGTATTAATACCATCCAAACAGAAGCGGAAGAAGGAAGAGAATATATGGAGCAGATGGTCGACTCCATTCAAAGGGTTCAAAGCTCTTCTAAGGATATTTCGAGTATTATATCCATCATTGACGAAATGGCAAATCAATCGAAACTCTTGGCCTTGAATGCGTCAATTGAAGCCGCCAGAGCCGGAGAAGCAGGGAAAGGCTTTTCTGTTGTAGCAGGTGAGGTGGGAGTCCTTGCTCAAAAAAGTGCAGAGGCAGTTAAGAAGACGACAGAATTAATTAACCACAGTATAGCAACTGCAAAGGAAAGTGCTGATATGGCAGAAAAGACCTCCGAAAGCTTTCAGAGTATCCAGAGCTCCATTGATCATGTTACAAAGCTTTGTATTGATGTAGCAGAGGCGTCTAAGGAGCAAACAACTAGGTTAAAACATACCTCAGACATTATTACAGATATTTCAGGCGTTGTTCAAAATAATGCAGCCTATGCCCAGGAAAACTGCGCAGGAGTGACGGAGCTCGCGCAGCTTACCTCTAAGCTGCGGGCGGTAATGAGCAAATACCGGCTAAAAAAACAAGGAGAGACGGTCATAAAAGCAGAAGGAGGGAGCCAAATGAACAAAGCTTTGCAGGATAAGTTGGTAACCCAATTACGCAAAGCTTCTGCACCCAGAGAGATTGATACGCTGCTGGAGGAAATCATACAGGAAGAAAAGGATTTCGAATGCCTGTATGTCATTGATGGAGGAGGTAACCAGCTGAGTCATACGATTATGAACCCGGCTATTATAGCGGAGCAGGATGAAAACTTTAGACCTGCTATGCCCGGCGATTACCATGGGGACAAGAAATATTACCGCCAAGCTGTTAAGAAGCCAAAGGAATGGTATGTGTCCGTGGACTATATCTCTACCGCCAC
>JAEWMZ010000305.1 GCA_023392995.1 Bacillota bacterium | reverse complement strand
TCACCAATATGTCCTATTATAAGTATTTGAATAAAAAAAGAATTGAGTACGCAGAGAAGCTGCTGGTCAACTATGAGCTTACCATTACTGAGGTAGCGCTTCAATGCGGTTTCAGCAGCCTTTCTGCCTTTATTCGAATGTTTAAGATTGTAAAGGATTGTACTCCAACTGAATTTAAGAAGATGTATACCTATTAAGATTATACTTAACGCTTGCTCTGTCTTGTTCAGTATTCATACCTTCTATGCTTTTTATGTTTTAGAAGTATTTTTGAAGAAGTAACACTATCTGAATAAACACAAGCCGCCTCTTTCGGTGAAAGGAGGAAGCGGCTTGTGTTTGCTGTAATAAGTACAGATTATTTCTAACATATGATTATTCTTATCGGATTCAACTGAAAACAATAAAAATATCGATAATAATTTATATAGGACATGCCTTAATTCACCTCATAACAAAGAGAGGCTTGCTGATCGAGGACGCTGCCAATATAACTTGCTACTTCCAAGTGTATTGGGTGGGAAAGATACCTATCCATATCTTCTATCGATGCAAATTTCGTGATGAGAAGCAAATCATAGCTACTTTGTCCAAAGCGTATGTTTTCCTCAACTTGTATCTCTATTAATGCCTCTATTTTTCCTTTCATACCAAGAAGAACAGATTGCACTTCTTTCGCATTGTCTGAGTCTTTTAGCTTTAATAATACATTGTTTATAACCATATTTTTTCCCTCCGCTAAAGTTGAGTGATTAGATTGTGCGAATAATTCCGCCATCTATGATATGTTCACTACCTGTGATATAAGAAGCCCTGTCTGATACAAGAAAAGCAACAAGTTCCGCAATTTCTTCCGGCTTTGCCGGGCGCCCAAGTGGGATTCCACCAAGGGTATCCATTAGCTCCTGTCTTGCTGTAAGATAGTCAGAATTGGCACTCTCTGCCATTCTGTTAATTAAGCGTTCTGCGGCTTTGGTCTCGGTGAAACCAGGGGCGACGGTGTTTACGCGAATACCATCTTTACCAAGCTGTGTTGCGAGATTTTTACTATAATTCGTTAGAGCCGCTTTTGCGGCAGAATATGCCACTGTCATGATTCCGGGCAGCCTTCGCTGAATCGATGAAATATGAATCACAACTCCCTTTTTTTGTTCCAGCATGGTGGGTATAAAACCACGATCCAAACGTACCGCAGAAAAAAGATTTGCCTGGAACGTCGATAACCAGTCTTCGTCACTTAATGCCAACGCTCCTGCAGTAGAAGTAGAAGAGCCTCCCACATTATTGATTAAAATATCAAGTCCTCCCAACTTTTCTAAGGTCTCTTGAATGATTTTTTCTGTGCCTTCCGGTGTTCTGACATCGGCTTGAATAAACGGTATGGATTCCGGCAGATTGTCTGGAAGAGTCCTTGCTGTGGTTACAATCGTTGCACCGGTTTTGGACAGGCGATTCACGATAGCCTGACCTATTCCCTTGGTTCCTCCTGTAACCAATACTCGTTTTCCGTTTAGTTCCTTATTAACATCAAATAAATCATGTTCCAATTTGTATTACCTCCAATCAATTGACCTACAAGTATTAGTATACCCAAGGGAACTTGACTACTGGGTGTCAAGTTTAAAAATTTATTTAGAAATAAAAGAATGAATCGTAGATTAACTAGCTTTTCCTTTTTAATTAAGGCACAAAAATGTGCGTACTTGTAAGTATCTGTTGTTTTTTTAGGATCATAAAAAAATAAACCCATTCAAGGGTTTATTATAATCAAATCTTATATTGAATCGTCCTTAGTTATCTTGCAAGGATACATCTTCCTTTTGCTGATAGGCTTGTATATAAACAAAGTTCTCATTGTTTCTGTCCATGCTGTAATCATCGTTTATGATCGCTTCAATGAATTCCCTGCCTCCCGGCTCCATGGGCACTACTTTTAATCCAAGCGCCTTCTCTACATCGCTAATCATGACATCATCTAAAAATATCTGCTCACCCATCCTCAGCATATTCGAGGGTATCTGCAATGAGGTTCCCAGGTCTTCTCCCTGGTCTTGCCGCTCCTTTAACTGTCTGATCAAATCCTGACCGGTGATTAATCCTGATACCGTTATTGTCTCGCCAAAAAAATCATTGCGAATACAATGCACATTGATCTTGAGCTGGGGAAATACCTCCATCATTCGATCTGCAAAGGTTTTTACAGTTGGATAAGCCAGCTTTCCTGTTGCCAGTGTCAGAGTACGGGCGATATCTGATGCTATTCGCTTTGCCTTAACCTCCTCTTTCACCTGTCCCAGAGCCTCATCAAATTCATCCATGAACATTCGCATCATACCAACGCCATTCTCAAGCTGGATATAGCCATCATATCTTTCTTCTTCCGGAAACTCTCTTTCTGCCGTGATATACCATTCATCACTGGCATGAATGAAATGGAGACCAAATTCTTCATAAAACTTGTTCTGCTTACTCTCTATCATAGCAAGAACTGCTTCCGCGTCCTGTTTATTGAATAGCTCCAATGGATACAGCCCATCTCTATACTTTGTAATTCCGGCAGGCACAATAGAAACACTGCGCATGAACGGAAGAAACTTTGCCAAATCCTGAATGGATCTCTCCAGCTCTATCCCATCGTTTACGCCCTTACACAGTACAATTTGACCATTCATTTCAATCTGATTCTCATATAATTGCTTTAAGAAATCGAGCTTATCCCCGGCAAATCGGTTATGAAGCATTTTACTTCGAAGTTCCGGGTTCGTGGCCTGTATGGATATATTAATCGGCGCCAGGTGCATTCGTATAATTCTGTCTACATCCTTTTGCTTCATATTGGTTAAGGTTATATAATTCCCTTGCAGATACGATAAGCGGGAATCATCATCTTTAAAATAGAGTGTTTCCCTCATACCTGGAGGCATTTGGTCAATAAAGCAGAAGATACATTTATTGCTGCAGGATCTGTAATTGCTCATCAGACTGTTATCAAACTCGATGCCTAAATCATCATCGTATTCTTTGTCAATCTCCAGCAACCACTCTTCACCGTTCTGCTTTCTAATTAAAACTTCAATATATTCATCCTTGATCAGATACCTGTAGTCAAATACATCCTCGATCTCTTCCTGGTTAATGGTCAGCAGCAGATCGCCCGCTTCAATCTCCATTTCCTCCGCAATTGAATCCGGATATACCTCCTTAATCAGATGTCCCTGATTCTTACTTTTCTTCAATTGTAATCTTCCTTTCAAAACACAGATTCAAACCTCTGTCCTTCGCATTATAAAAGAAAGCATATTATTTTTCCTTTATAATGCTTGCGAACGAGATTTTGCCGCTAAGTATCTATCTTTTACCCCTAAGTGTCCTGTTTCTTCAGCTTTACATCACTGGATCATCATCATATCATACTTCACCCAAGGATACCATTCTCATTTATTGTAAATTCGTATTTTTAGTACAACTTTATAGTACAACTAATGCTACTCCTCAATTTAAATTGATCGTCTGCAATTGTCAAGTAAAATTATTAGCCCCCGCAAGGATGCCAACACTTATTAGCCACTTTTACCCTGTAAGGAGACCAACATTTACATCCTACGATCCCCTTGCAATAACTCTTCCTGCCTCTAAATTTTTGTCAGTACTTCTAGTACAAATATCCCGGTCTTTTACTAAGATATAAATTGCATTTTCCCTCAAAATACTATATCATGAAATGAATGTCGAATTATAGGAATTACACCATGTTTTTGCATCTTTTATTTCGAAAATACAATTGCAACTTACAGGAGGAAGTATTATGAAGTCACAAAAGAAATTAATAAAAGCTCAGGCCTTTTCCAGTCTCAAAACAAGACTGATCCTGGTGTCTATGATGTTTTTATTAATTCCAGCTGTCTTAGTGGGGCTCAGCAGTTATGCTGTGGCAAAGACACAATTGGACCAGCAGGGTCAGGAGATCCTTGTTAACCACGTAAACTCCACAATCCAGTTAATCAGTCTTAAAAATGAGGATGTAGAAGCCGGCAAGGTATCCCTGGAAGAAGCCCAGGAGCAGGTCAAAGAATATATGCTTGGCAAGAAACAGGCGGATGGAACCAGACCCATCAGTGATAATATGAAATTTGGTGAAAACGGATATCTGGTTGCTTACGGAACGGATGGAATGGAAATTGCCCACCCGTCACTGGAGGGTCAGAATGTCTGGGACAAAACGGACAAAAAT
The DNA here is from genome assembly GCA_023392995.1 of Bacillota bacterium. Taxonomy (GTDB): domain Bacteria; phylum Bacillota; class Clostridia; order Lachnospirales; family Lachnospiraceae; genus Mobilitalea. The sequence goes on along the minus strand of JAEWMZ010000305.1, from coordinate 9,528 downwards.
GATGATCTATTTGTTCAGAAGATTATAAAGGCCGGACAGCAAGGCGGCGGCTTTGTCTATTATAACTGGAATCTGCCAAACTCTGAGATCATCAAAGAAAAGATCTCTTACTCCCGGCTGGATGACAATTGGGGCTGGGTGATCAGTGCCAGTGCATATATGGAGGAATTCAACAAAGGAGCTGATGCCATCGTAACAAGACTTATTCTTGCACTTGCCATTGCCTCTGTCCTTGGTATGATATTAATCGTTCTATTCTCAAGACAGCTCGTCAGACCAATCACTCTCATTACAGAAGGCATGAAGGATCTAAGCCAGGGAAATCTGGCGGTGGAACGTCATAAGCTAAAAGCCAGCGGGGAGATAAAAATTCTTGATGAAGCCTATAATTACATGGTGGATGAATTGCGGACGTTAGTGCAGATGATAAATGAATCCGCTGATCTAGCCGGTAATGATGCAAGAAAAATCTCCGAGCTCTCCAGCAGTACCGCCAAAGTGTTTAACGATATGGCGGCAGGTGTTGAAGACATCGCAAACAGTACCTCTTCCCAGGCCGAAGATACGAATAACACCGCTACAAATCTGGAAAGTCTCAGCAACAAGATCAACGAAATAACGAAAGAAATCGAGCAGATGAACCAAATCTTTTTGCAGACGCAGGACATTACTGCTAATGCAATTGTTACTGTCGATAAACTGGTAGAAAGCAACCAAATTACGAAAAAATCCAGCGAACTAGCCTCCAATAAGGTTGCAGAAATCAATCAGAGCACCGATAATATCGCTATGATTACAGATGTAATAAAGGATATTGCTAATCAGACAAACCTGCTGGCATTAAACGCTTCCATCGAAGCTGCAAGAGCCGGTGAACACGGAAAGGGCTTCATGGTAGTTGCTGAAGAGGTAAGAAAGCTTTCCGAAGAATCCAATAAGTCCGTTGTTAAGATCAGAGATATGGTAGAGCTGATTAAAGTCCAGGCAGAAGAGACTGTAAAAGAAGTGTACTGTGCCGGCCAGATTATCTCTGAACAAGATACTGTGGTTCAGGAAACCTCTGATACCTTTAGAGCAATCAATGATAATGTGAAAACAGCTTTAGAAAAAGTGAACCTCTTAACAGAAAATATCGAACAGGTACATCAGGATAAGAATCAGATTATCGATATTGTTACTAACTTGTCAGCTATTTCTGAAGAAAATGCCTCCTCCACGGAAGAATTGTCCGCGTCCATTGAAGAGGTCGCATCTACCACTGAGGAATTTGCTGCGAATGTCGCTAATTTGAATGAAGTCTTTGAGGTCTTGAAGAAACAGATTAATAAGTTCCAGCTATAACCTGTGTCTCTATAGCAACCATCAAGTTGCTGTAATAAACAATATAAGAATGAGCTCTTGCCGTATTGGGTAAGAGCTCATTCTTATATATTAGCAATCCATTTTCGAATCGATTTATCTTTTATCCTCTCATACCTTCAGCGAAAACTCTTCACACCACACCATCTCAAGAGGCTGCAGCACCTTGTGAACATAGTTCTGTGCATCCAGATAGATATCGGTTTCCTGCACCTGCTCGCTATTATTTATGACGCAGTATTTCTTCTTTTCCGGAAAGCCGTGGCAGTCCACATAGATATTGGTAGAATAATAACGATACAGCTGCGTTTCCCTGTCCGCACACCAGAATATTGCTCTTTGAAGAACCCGGGAATTCTGCTCTGAATAGGGCAGCCCCGCAAGATAGGCAGAATGACCCTTTCCATAGGTATGAGCCGTCATGCCACAGCTGGAGCGATCAATATCGAGTACCTGAACCTGCTCCGCACAAGGATAGATCATGGTCATTCCTTCCCCATAATCCATAGCAGCCTTCCGGTCACTAAGGATATAATGTCCCTTCTCCGCCTTCAAAGGCTTCTTATTTACGCTTGCTGTTAGTCCCAATTCCTTCTGCACTCCCAAAACATCGCTCAGCTGAAAGAACTTCCCTTCCGAGGAGCATGCTGTCGGTTCCCCAACACCAATCAATCCACCGCCCTGATGCACAAAGGCTCTCAGCTTAACAATAATATCCTGATCCAGCCACCAGTCTGCTCCGCTCCAGGAGGTTCCGGCATCTCCTGCATTAATAATTACCTTAACTTCTTCTGGAATACCTTCGTTTTTTATCTGCTCAAAGCTAAGGAATTCCACCTCAAAGGGAAGTCCCGCAAGGGCTTCCAGCACGCCCAGATAGGAATAACAACGTTGATTCCACAGGGAATGGGCAATTTGGTGCGTCTGCCAGGTACGAAGCCTTCCCCAGGAATTGAGGATCGCAACTTTAAAGCTTGGAGAATAGGCCTTTGCGCCCTCCGCCTCTGTGTGAATTGCTCTGAATTGCTTGGAGATCTCAGTTACATGCTCCATAAAGTCAGGGAATTTATTCGCCAGACTCAGATATCCGCCGTAGCCCATCCTCGCCATCGGTTTTCGCATGAGCGCACGCCGGCACTTTATCCACACTGGTACCGATTCTTTGACAGGATTTCCACCATCATAGAAAATATCCGGGAAAAAGTATGGATAAAACCTGGCTTCTGTCTCTGCAATGGGGATATCAGCAATCATTCTGGTGGTTACACCATCTCCTGCTGCCCCCACGACAGCATCCAGCCCAATATGCGGGAAATACGTTCCGTAGGGCTCCGTGCCTGCCCAGTGATCTCCTAAGAACATAATCGCTTTCTTTCCGGCCTTATGTACCAGCTCTACACACTGACGCGCGTATTCAGCTACGAATCTCTGATTAAAATCCATCCAGTCCAGATACTTCCTGCTAGGGTTCTCAAATAAGGTATTATATCTTCCTGCATCGGTAAAATCCTCTGCCTCCAAAGAATATCCATAACACTTTTCAAAGTCCTCCAACGCCTTAGGACTGACGCAGCCCAGATAACCGAACCAGTTGACCTGCTTTTCCTTTCCATACTGGTTATAGATCAAGTCAAAATTATAGAAGAAGGTAGTAAAACGAACCACTGCTGTAACAGAATGCTCCTCCAGCCATTCCTGCAACACCTTCAGGATATGCTCCTGTACCTCTGGATAGCGGATATCCAGCGGGATTCTATGCTCCTCCTTCCATCCATTCGTAATATGATTGTACATGGAGACTGGCTCCCATAATTGATAGGCCAGAAAACTCACCGTATAGCCATGAAAGAGTTTTGCTGCCGCAATCTTAACCTTCCCATTTTCATAACTCCATTCACTTTGATCCAAAGTACGATGCTCTGTTCGATCAATAACCTGCCAATAATGGTAAATGTTAATATCATCATTGGGTGCAAACTGGTCACTGAAGAAGCTTTCCATCAGATCAAACTCCAGCTTCTCCTCTGCTGCAACCTTCTCCTCCGTCATCAGATAGATCTGCTGCCGGTACTGCGGATGTACTTTCGCCCATTCATTATCCTCACGAATTAAGCAAAGGGTTGAGTATACCTGCAAATCCATATCAAGAATCTCCTGTGACAGCTTTGTTCCGTCACTGTCACGCACTGCATCCACACCCCATTTATCAATTAGCTCCCGGATGACCGGCTCCATTCCAGTCTCACCCGGCAAGGTAAATCTCCCTTTTTCCATAACTGCCTCCAATCCAAGTATTCAGGATATCTGTTTCTCACATTATAATCTTTCAGTACCCTTCCAACCTACTTATACTAACTCACTTATTCCAACCTACTACTACCAGACTAATAGTAGAAATTCTCTCCCGAGGAGCAGCCTCTTTCCCGTATCAATCCTTCCTTCTCTTTTCAGGTATATACCCCAAGAAATGAAATCGTAGGACAAACTCTGGAATCCTTTATTTTTATTACGATACGATCGCACATAACGCAGTCCAGCAGAACAATCCTCTGATATCCTACCACAGTGCCTTCTTCTACCTTCTCCAACCTCTCACCGCAGCCAGCCCAGATTTCAAATTTCTCTATTCTTTGACTCAGGTGAATATTCTCTTTCATTACCAGTGTTTTCACACATTCTGTTTGTGTAAATTGCACCGTAATCGCTACTTCTGTCTGCCTCTCCGGTGCCCTGTAATAGTTTTCATAATTATCGGTTGTTACATTGCCTATTTCGTAATGGGCTTCTTCGTAATCCACCGATAATTCAGACTGCAATACCAGGTTTCTCTCGAATCTCTTTTGCAGCTGCCTTCCCATTTCTCTCAGTACCTCAACATCCTTCTCATGAAGCAAGCCTTCCTTATTGGGGGGTATGTTAAGTAAAAAGGTACTATTCCCGCCCACCGAACCATAATAGATTTCAAGCAGCTCCTCAGCGGTTTTCACCTGATCATCCTCTTCCGGATGATAGAACCAGCCCGGCCGGATTGAAGTATTTACCTCCGCCGGATACCAGATCAGCTGTTTTGCATCGGCAAGCTTTTCTCTGCTGCCCAGATCCTGGTCAGAGCTTCCCATTTCCCTTTGACGAAACTCATCACTGTCTTCCTTCTGACTATTCTCCTGTATCAGCTCCGCCCGGCATAGATATTCCGGTACTACACTCCATTCTGAAGCCCGGGTGATGCCAGCCTCATTACCGCACCAGCGGATATCGGGACCGCAAACCGTAATACAGGCTTCCGGTTGAAGCCGTCGAACCGTAGCATAAATACGCTGCCAGTCATAAAACTGCTTCTTCCCGTTGCTGCCTTCCCCGCAGGCACCGTCCAGCCAGACACTGAAGATATCTCCATATCCGGTTAACAGCTCCTCCAGCTGATGGATAAAATAATCATTGTATTCCTTTCCAAAGCCATAGGAAGAATTATTCCGATCCCAAGGTGAGAGGTACACTCCAAATTTTAATCCCTCACTCTCACAAGCCTGAGCTACCTCCCTTACTATGTCTCCATTTCCGTTTTGATAAGGACTTGCCTTAATAGAATGCTCCGTATATTTGCTCGGCCAAAGGCAAAATCCGTCATGATGCTTACAGGTTAGTATCGCCCCCCGCATTCCGGCTGCCTTAACCGCTCTCACCCACTGTTTTGCATCCATATGAATGGGATCAAAGATCTCCGGCCTCTCTGTTCCATCTCCCCATTCCTTATTCGTATAGGTATTCACCGTAAAGTGAAAGAAGGCATAAAATTCCAGGCCTTGGTGCTTTACCTGGCGTTCCTGCGGTACTATCTTAATATATTCTCTATCCTTATCTATTCCCATCAACTTCACTCCCATCTTAAACCCTTTCGTACTTTCATCCCAGACCTTCAGCGCCTTTCTTTCAGACCCTCCGTACTTTCATCTCAAACCCTTCAGCACTTTCATCTCAAACCCTTCAGCACTTTCATCTCAGGCTCTTCCATACTTTCATCTCAGGCTCTTCCGTACTTTCATCTCAGACCCTTCCGTACTTTCATCTCAGACCTTCAGCGCCTTTCTTTCAGACTTTCTAAAGCCTTCTATAAACCCTTCACACTCTTTCTCTCAGCCCTTCAGGCCACCGGCCTGTATTCCCTGTAATAAATACTTCTGACCAATGAGATAAATCATCATGGTAGGTATCAAGACGATTACCAATGCTGCAAATAACGCTCCCCAGTTAGTCGCATAACGTTGAACCTCAAAAAGATTGGCCAGTCCGATTGGTATTGTTTTCTTTCTTTCATCGGTGAGCAGCACCAGTGCCAATGGGTACTCATTCCAAAAACCCATTGCGGAAAGCATTGTTATCGTTGCTATACCCGGCTTGCATAGGGGAATAACAATATTTCTTAGTATCCTCCAATTTGTAGCCCCGTCAATGCGGGCCGCCTCTTCATATTCCCTGGATATGGAGGACATAAAGCCCTGGAGTGTAAAAATTGCAAAGGGAAACTGCATGACCGCATAGACCAGGCATAACACACTTAGATTATTTAGCGCCTTAATTGCCTGGAGCTCCAGGAATAACGGAATCATAATATAGGTTGCCTGTAAAAAGATACACCCCATATAAATTGTTAAGATTACCTTCGAGCCGAAAAAACGATATCTGGCCAGCACATAGGAAATCGGTATGGCAAAGATCAGCAGAAACAGTGTTGACAATACAACAATATAAATTGAATTCAGAAAATAGGAGGACATATTGGCATCCTTAAACGCCTGAAAATAATTCTCTATATATAAACTCGAGGGCAGCGCATAAGGATCCGTCAGATATTCCGTGTTGGTCTTAAAGGAAGATATGATATTCCATACAAATGGATATAAGAATATAATTGTTCCAATCATCAGAATCACCCGTAAGCTCCAATTAATGATCTGCCTCTTTATTCTTGATGTTTTACTGGCATCCATGTTCTCATCTCCTATTCGTTACCCATGGTAAATTTGCGTGATATTACAGATATTATAATAGCCATTATTAAAGTAAACATGGCAATCGCCATGGCATAGCCAAAGTTTGCATTGTTCATACCCTGCTGATACATATATTGCAGCAGCACCGAGGATGCACCGTTGGGTCCTCCCGCTGTCATTACATTGGACAGGGTGAAGCTTAGGTTAATGGTTCCTGACAAGCTTAAAACATAAGTAATGCCGATGGTATTCTTAAGTAAGGGCATTGTTATGCGCAGGAGCTTTTGCGCCGCTGTCGCTCCGTCTATCTCTGCGGCCTCATAGATATCCCTGGATATCCCGTCAATCCCGGCGATATGCATCACCATATAGTAACCGGCTGCCTGCCAAATCAGTGCAACCCCGATACAGGCCAGAGCCGTCTTGCTCTCTCCGAGCCAGGCGTGCTTCAGATTCTCTAAGCCCACCAGCTCCAGTAGATGATTGAGAATACCCTTGGTCGGGTTGAATACAAAAGCCCAGATAATACCTACTACTGTGAGTGAAATGATACTCGGAAAGAAATACACTGTACGATAAAAAGACTTCTCTCTAAGCTTTGACTGGGTCAGTATGGAGGCGGCCAGCAGACTAAAGAATATGGTAACCGGAGGTACCACTAGCAGTAACTTTAGTGTATTCGCCAGCGCCTTAAGAAAATATTTATCGTGAAACATATATTTATAATTATCTAAAAATATGAACTTACTGTTTGCTCCGAAGCTTAAAGCAGTCGAGGCGGTAAATGAAAGATATATGGCATTCAACATCGGCAGTATCATAAATATGAAGGTTAACACAACTGCCGGCAGCGTACATACTGCAATAAACAATTTTGGCTTTTTGCTCAAGCTCTCCACTCCTTTAAAAGAGAGTGCCTCAAAACAAACCGCAAAATAGAGTTCCGTTCTGAGACACCCCCACATATTTCATCGAATGATGTTACCCGTTGTCCTTACTCTCCGGCACCCGCTTTGTCAGCACGAATCTGGGCAAAGGCAGCTTCCACACTTTCAGCCCATTGTTCTACTGTCATCTCGCCGTTCATCACAGAGGTGATTGGATTGAAAATTTCATCACTTACAACAATCTTGCAATTGCTGGGTAAGCTTTGAAAATTCAGTGTAATTGATTTCACGTTTGGCTGATCATAAATGCCGTACATACTGTAAATTGCATCGGTCAGATATTGCTTGGATATTTCGCGTCCGGTCTTTGTTGCATACACGGAGCCGGAACTCTTTGCAAACTGGGCAACTGATTCATCGCTGTACAAGAATCTTAAGAATTCTTTTGCAAGCTCCGGATTTCTGGCTGCCTTAGGAATGGAGAACTGTTCGCAGCTATCAAGTACATACTGGGTGCCGTCCGCGGTAAAGGTCGGAACACCTGCCATAGCAAATTCAAAGCCCTCTTCTCTTGGCGCATCTGCCATTTCATTTTCCATCCAGGTACCGTTGGTAATAAACAATGCCTTGCCTAGCATCATCTCCGACTGAGATTCCGTATGATTCATACCAACGGTTCCCTGCAACAGATATCCGTCCGTTGAGATCTTCTGTAAGTTCTTAAGAACGCTAAGTACGGTGGCATTGTTAAAGGAACCTTCTTCATATGTAAATATTTTATTCAGTGCCTCCATACCTCCGGCATTTGCAATTGCCGGCCATAAGATCTCCTCAAGATATCCTGGATAGATGCCTTGATAGGTAAATAAAGCCCTTCCGTCTTCCTTGGCTTTTTCTCCAAGAGCAAAGAAATCATCCCAGGTCTTAGGTATGGTTAAGTTCTTCTGAGCAAAGTAGGTTTTATTATAAATTAAGCCCTGAGGTCCTGTATTAAAGGGAGCAAGATAAATCTTACTATCTCCGTAGGGTGCACATTTTGCACTCTGCAGCAAGCCATCCTTGATATCATCCTTCAAGGCACCGGTTCCCGCATAGTTTTGCCCTTCAAATACATCGGTAATTTCCAGCAGCGCATTTTCCTTAATCATAGATAAGATTACGCCATCCTTGGCATTGTCGTTGGCAGAGATAAAATCAGGCGCATTTCCAGCTACAATCTGAGGTCGGATAATATCACCAATGGTTGGGCTGATGGTCATATTCACTTTAACTCCCGCATGAGATTCTTCGAACAATTTCACAACTGTGTTCCAGTATTCGTCACCATAACCGCCCTGGAAGATTGCGATATTGAGTTCCTGCTCCTCCGGCTGTGTATCGCCCGACTGAGCGTCAGCCTCTTTCGTTACCTCCGCAGTTTTACCTGATGAGCTGCTCGTATCTGTTGCCTTCTCATTCTTAGAGCATCCCGCCATAGAAGCGATCATAGCAGCTGTTAATAATATAGCTAAACATTTCCGTTTCAAATATAAACCCTCCTCTTTTTCCCTAAATGTAACAACCCATTACTTTGCCGGCCTTTTGGTAATGCTTTGTTGTATTTATTATATCGTTGCCTTACTCTTCCGTATATAAATAAAATTAACTTGAATATGCATAATATCCGCTTACCCTTCCCCCTCCTGCCAGTTAAAACAAGACTGATATAGACAATATTAAGGTACAGCTCACGATTCCTGACGCAATGGAAAGCATGTCTCTACCCGGCGCCCCAGCCGGTATCTCAGAATGAATCTCCCAGCTGCTCAAACAAATATGCATAATTTTAACCATTAGCATTAGGTAATTGCGAAACTCATTAACTAAAGCTATTGTATACACAGCAGTTACTATCTTGAAGCGGAAGCTAAGCCTGAAGGAAACGCCCCCGTGAAGAAATAGTATCTGTTGTATATACGATTGCAAAACTATATTGTTTCGTAAGTGCCTATTTAACCATAATAAAAAGGAGATGCAATTACATCTCCATGGTTTTTTCCCTATTTGGTCTGTTCGATCAGATTCCACAAATCAAATTTCTCAGCTCTACATATACAAGCTCCTATATTCGGAAGGCGACATGTTATAATATTTCTTAAAAAGACGCGAAAAGTACAGCTGGTCTTCAATTCCCACCTGAATCGAAGCCTCCTTCACCATACTGCCCCTCTGCTTTAGCATTTCACCCGCTTTTTTCATTCTTAACTCATTAATATAGCTGATGACATTCATGCCAACCTCTTTCTTAAAGG
>JAEWMZ010000293.1 GCA_023392995.1 Bacillota bacterium | reverse complement strand
GTGCGGAGGCCGGCAGATAGGCTGTTCTGGTTTTTGTAGAAATGTACATTGTTGCATTACCCTGCACCCACATGTCTACCAGATACATACCAATATAGTTAAACATAATGGAAGTAATAACTTCATTCACATTGAATAGCGCTTTGCATATACCCGGAATAAAGCCCCAGAGCATGCCGCCTACCATACCAGCAAGAATACATACCACCCAATGAAAACCAACTGGTAAGTCCCACATAAAACCCACATACAATGCAAAAAACATACCCATGGTATATTGTCCGGACGCACCGATATTGAACAAACCCATCTTGAAGGCAAAGCCTACGGAGAGACCGGTCATCAGAATTGGTGTAGCATAATAGAATACATCACCAAGACGTCCCAAGCCGCCAAAGAGCATGGTGTTAAAGCCGTACCAGGAATTCTCCGGTTTCGCTACAATCATTACAATAAATCCGAAAATTAAGCCCAAAGCGATCGCCAGCAATGCCGCAGAAAAAGTAGATAGCGCTTTGCTTTTTGTTACTTTTGACATCATATCCTTCCATTTGGGAGAAACTTGATTATTCTGCATAGGACTTCTCCTTTTCCATATTTCGTTTTGCTCCTGACATATACAGACCCAATTCCTGAACTGTGATTTCCTTCGGGTTCAGTTCACCTACAATCTCGCCTTCATACATAACCAGAATACGATCGCTTACTTCCATAACCTCATCCAGCTCAAGAGACATTAATAGCACAGCCTTCCCCGCATCACGGGTTGCAACCAACTGCTTGTGAATAAATTCAATCGCTCCAACATCTAACCCCCTGGTCGGCTGAACAGCAATTAATAGCTTATGTTCTTTATCAATTTCTCTTGCGATAATGGCCTTCTGCTGATTACCGCCAGACATCCCACGAGTTATTGTAATTGCCCCCTGGCTGCTGCGAACATCATATTGTTTAATTAAGCCTTCTGCATATTCTCTGACAGCTTGTCTCTTAATAAAGCCGCCCTTTTGAAATTCCCGCTGCCAATAACGCTGCAGTACCATATTATCTTCCAGAGAATAATCCAGTACTAAGCCATGCTTATGACGATCTTCGGGGATATGACTCATTCCTGTCTTGGTTCTTACTCGAATAGGAGCCTTTGTAATATCCTTACCGCACAGTTCCACTCTTCCCTTACTTAACTTTTCTAAACCTGTAATTGCGGCGATCAGTTCAGATTGACCATTACCTTCAATTCCAGCAAGACATACAATTTCTCCAGCCTTAACCTCAAAGGAGATATCCTTTACTGCGTCTTTTTTGCTGATTTTTGATGGAACAGTGACATTACTAACCTTAAGCACTGTATCACCAACTCTCTCCTTTAGCTTTTCTACCACGAAGTTAACATCTCTGCCTACCATCATACGGGAAAGTTCTTCCTTTGTGGTATCCTTTATTTCAACAGTACCGATACATTTTCCCTTACGAAGGACTGTACAACGATCGGCCACCGACATGATCTCGTTCAGCTTATGGGTGATGAACAGGATTGATTTTCCTTCTTTTGCGAAGCCTCGCATAATATCCATCAACTCGTCAATTTCCTGAGGTGTTAAGACTGCCGTCGGTTCATCAAAAATTAAAATATCATTCTCGCGATATAGCATCTTCAAAATCTCAACACGCTGCTGCATACCAACGGAAACCTTTTCAACAATTGCATCCGGGTCTACGTGGAGTCCGTATTTTTTACTTAATTCGATTACCTTTTCTCTGGCTTCTTTTTTCTGCAAAAAGCCTGCCTTACTAGGCTCTACGCCTAATATAATGTTTTCCAGAACTGTGAATATTTCAACTAATTTAAAATGCTGGTGAACCATACCGATGCCCAGATTATTCGCATCCTTTGGGTTGTTGATGCTTACCACTTCACCATTTTTCTTAATCTCGCCCTTTTCCGCCTGATGAAGGCCAAAAAGCACACTCATTAAGGTAGACTTTCCTGCGCCGTTTTCTCCAAGCAGTGCATGAATTTCACCCTTTTTTAATTGAAGGGTAATATCATCATTTGCTATAATACCTGGAAACTCTTTCGTTATGTGAAGCATTTCAATAATATAATTTTCCATGTTTACCTCACTATGCTCTTTATGGTAGATCGTTTTCATTAAAAGAGGCTGCTGCATTTGCAGCAGCCCAATTTAATATCTTATTCATGACAAGCGGATCAATTGCTGATTCCTCTTGTTTCAAAAGATTCTAAGCCACTTTCCGATTGTTCATTTCTTGACATACTTGACAACTGACTGACATTCGTCCGCCCAGTCTATTATTATCTTGTAGTTACCGCAACCTTTTTCAGGTTAAGTCCAGCGGTAAGCTCATCTGCTGTAGCAATACCGTTCGGATCTGCTACCGTAAGAGTACGAAGCAGTTTTACAGAGCCGTTAGCAAGAGTAGCATAAACTGCATCATAAGCTGTTTTATCAAAAGTCTTAAAGCGATCGAAAGCATTTCCCTTCTCATCACCAATGATAGAGGTAGGAAGACCTACACCAGCATTGGAAGCATCAAAGTAGGTTGTCTTTCCAGCATAAGTATCCCAGCTGTTTGTCTTATAAATTGATTCCAGTACAGTCTTAACAGATGCTCCAAGACCTTTTTCTGCAGAGGTGATAACTGTTTCACTGTCATATCTTTGGTCAACATCAACACCAATTACTTTGCCATTTGCTTCGGTAGCTGCTGACATAACGCTCTTACCAACAGAACCGCCACAAGCGAAGATAACCTGAGTGCCTTCCTGATACATTGTCTTAGCCGTAGCCTTGTTGGTATCAGTTTCTGCGAAGTCTCCTGTGTAGTGGTAAGTTACGGATACAGCACCATCAGCAAGACCAAGCTCTGCAGCAGCAGCTTCGATACCCTGAAGATAACCATAACCAAATGCTACTACCGCTGGAACTGCCATACCACCCATGAAACCAAGCTTTGTATAGCCATCCTTAACAGCTGCATAACCAGCCAAATAACCGGACTGTTCCTCTGCATACATGATACTTGCAACATTAGCTTTCATTGTATTATCTTTGTAATCTGCTGTATGAGGAGCTCCGTCCAGAAGAATGAATTTAACATCCGGATATTTTGTCTGTGCTTCAAAAACAGGTACTTCAAATAAAAATCCAGGAGTTACAATAACTTTTGCTCCTGCAGTAACCGCATTATCGATTGCCGCAAGATAACCTGCATCAGATGCGTCCTCAGGTTTGATGTACTGATAATCTTTGATATCATTTGCTTTACAGAAAGCTACAACGCCTTCCCATGAACCTTGATTAAATGATTTGTCATCAATGTTTCCTTTGTCTGTGATCAGTGCGATTTGAAATGTAGTGTTTTTTGTGCCGCAGCCGGTTAACATCATACATGCCAGTGTCACCGTTAAGATTAGTGCAACAATTTTCTTCATGAGAAATCCTCCCTTTGATATTTACGACATAATGTCGTTAGTTAAATTATAGCATTTAAAAACAAATTTTCAACAACAATAGTTAAAGTTTCCATAATTATTTCTAATTTTTTCAATTGCTTTTCTTTCTGCCCTGATATTATTATTAAAATTAAGTGAAAGGTGCTTAAAACCTTATTTTTCGCCTTTATTTCTTTAATCCAGCAGCGTATTAATACAGGAATCAGGTGCTTTGTTATTGTATTTTTCATTGGTTGAAAAAGAACTTCTTTTATCATTATTATTTCTTAAAATAGAATCAATTATTAGTCCTGCTCAGCTATTTTTTGTCTTTTGAAAACCGTTATAGTTTTAAATCGTTCGTACAACTCATATACTTTTTTTCAAGCAGAACAATCTCCAATATGCACGACGAAGCGTTACTTTGTAATCTGTATGAATTATTTGACAACTTTTATTGTTCTTAAGTTTCACCATCGCCTATTATATTTTTTTCAAAACAGCCTTGTCTTTTGTAATATGATAAGTTATTATGGCAATAATAACCATGAAACGCAGCCTTTCTCTGTAAACATCAGAATGGCTTTCGAAGGATACGTCAGGAGGCAGGCTTCCTCCTTTCACGCATCTTTCAACAGCAGGGAAATCAAAATGGAGGCACTGGATTGAAAGAAAAACTTAAAATTAATTTCAAAAAAATAGATGTAATACTTCTATTAACTATGACCATATTGATTGGCATCGGCTTTTATTGTCAACTGTGCGCTTTCAAATCAAGTGAAGACCTGAATTCTATTGTGCTAAAGCAAGTAGCAGGGATTGTTATCGGATACGCAGTAATCCTTGTAATCCTATTTATAGATTATCATATTATCTGCGCTTTATCCATATTCTTATACCTGGCTATGACATTGATTCTGGGGCTTACACTTGTAATCGGATCAAATGTAAATAACGTAAAACGGTGGATTGAAGTATTCGGAATCCCCTTTCAACCCTCCGAGCTAACCAAGGTTGCATTAATACTCTTTTTAGCCTTCCTGTGCAATCATTTTAAAAGCAGGATGGATAAATTATATGTGCTCATTCTTCTAGCCGCTGTAACCGCTGTTCCAATGATATTGATTATTATGGAGCCTCATCTGAGCTCCAGCCTTGCTATTATGTTTATTTTTTGCTTCATGATCTATTACTCCGGTATGAGTTATAAGGTTATTGGCACGGCTATCGCTCTGGTAGTGCCTTTGCTGGTATGCCTGTATGTATCTATAGCCGTATTCGACGTAAAGATTCCCTTTATCAAAACATACCAGATAAACCGCGTACTCTTCTTCCTGTCAGAGGATGAAAGTGAAAATAATGACGGGGACTTTCAGCAGCTTCAATCCATTGAATCCATTGCCTCCGGAAGCCTTTCCGGGAAAATACTCTCTTCCGCTGGCAGCGATCATAAAAGTTACAGCAGGATCTATGCAAATGAAAGTGATTTTATATTTTCGATTGTCGGTGAGGAATTTGGTTTTATCGGGAGCTTTTTTATCATATTACTGTATGTTGCCTTAATTAGCCGGTGCTTAATTATCTCCGCACATACTTCTGATTATATGGGAAGGCTGATCTGTATCGGGGTCTCCGCCTACCTTATGTTTCAAATCTTCGTAAACATCGGGGTGGCTACGAAAATATTGCCAAATACCGGACTACCGCTTCCTTTTATCAGCTACGGTCTCACCTCATTAATCAGCTCAATGATAGCGGTAGGATTAGTACTTAATATTGGAATAAGACAAAAAAACAGAAGCAAAGATTAGTTTTTCTTGCTTCTGTTTTTAATCACCTTTCGGTAACTCAAGGCAGGACGTGACATGCTTTGCCTTTCACATTATGTTCTAACAGGATTAACTTTTATCCAATGGTTACCTTATTCTTACCGGCATTTTTACTAAGATACATAATCTCATCTGCTTTTTTAATCACCTCATCTAAAGATAAAAGCATATCCTTTTTTATAAAAACGCCAAAGCTGGCTGTGATATGAAGTGATATTTCTTCATTTGTGATGATACTGCTTTCTACTTCTTTACGTATTAATTCGATTCTTTGCATTACCTTATCATGATCTGTAAAGTTATTCAAAAACAGAATAATCTCATCGCCGCCGTATCTGGCAACTATATCATTCACGCGGGTCGCTTTTTTCACAATTCTTGCTACTGTTTTTAATACCTCATCACCCACCGGATGGCCGTAGCTGTCATTAATTTGTTTAAAATCATCCAAATCCATCATTACGATACTGTAATTTATACTGGACAAATTAGATATCTGCCGCAGCGTCTCAAAGAAATAACGCTTGTTAAAGATATCTGTGAGTCCATCACGGTTGGCATTATCTGATATCTCTTTGTATAAGAAATTATTCTCAATCGCAACGCCAATATGGTTACCAATCAATGCCAAGAATGCAGCATGATCCTTCGTATAGTAACCCGGTTCCTTATGTTGTATTAGAATAAATGCAATCTGTCTGTTATCCACCTTCACCGGAACGCCCAAGCAGGAATGGATCTCATCCTCCTCTTCCAAATGGCCGAAATTAATAGGGGTATTGCTGTTAAGGATGAATTCTTCTTCATGATGACTCATGATCAGATTTTTCTCTGCCTCAATTACATCACCGGAGGCTCTGGTAGACGCCTCAAAATATTCTTCTCTCATCTTAATATAAATGGTAGAGTGTTTCGCTCCGAATACACCGATTAACATATCGTTAATTAAAGGAAATAGATTGGGGTCTTTGATATACTGATTAATATATTTACTAATCTCTAAGAGATTTGTAAACATATCCAATTTTTTTTCTAACTGCGTAACCTGCTGCGATAGATTATGTATCGTCTTCTCTGTGAACAACTGATATTTCTCAAATTGCTCGGAATTCATACTGCTCTCTCCTTCCATATAACCAGCCTTTTAATGAGAATCAGCCTTGCAGCTCCCATTAAATCAAATATCATGACAAGTGAACCCGTCTTCTGTTTCGCACATGAATAATAAATTGTCCCCATTCCCATTTACATTTCTTGGTATATTCTTACACTTACTTTCCTAGTTTATCATTTCCTGTCCCATATTTCTACTATTATTTAGTAAATTAGTCCTTTTTTTCTAAAACAGTATTTCAAATTCCATGGAATACTGTTAAACTGTATAGAAAACTATTCCTCAGCTGATGCTGCTGTCCTACCTGATAAATACTGATTACATTTGATTGCCGACAAATTTTTATCCTTAACCTCCAGCATTATATCCAGATCTTCTCTATCCAGCTCTTCATAAAACTGAATAAACTCCTCCAAATGAATAGTGCTGGAATGTGATCCCAGCTTCTTTTCCTTATCCTGCTGAGAATAATGGATCTTTTGTACTCCATCTTTTTGCTTCCAGGTCTTTTTACACTCATCAATCCAATATTTATGAGATATAAAATCTCCCCCTGGATTTGCGATGTGATGCAGATTATCGTAAACTACCGGAAGGCTCTGTGATAACCCAATCCTTAATACCTCCCCGATAGAATAGCACTTATCATCATTCTCTATCACAAGTCGTTGTTTGAGTTCTTGCTCTAATGCCTGATAATTTATGATGAAACGCTTGATCGCCATCTCTTTATCCCCGTAAACACCACCAATGTGAAGTATTATTTTACATTCGCTGGCTGTCCGAAGACAGGATAATACCCTGGCATGGTATCTCAAATCCTCAATTGCCCGACTGACAACCTCCTCCTTTGGTGAATTAAGAACCGTATATTGTCCGGGATGCATGGATACCCGCATATGATGTGCTTTTATTTTTTCTCCCAGTCTCTCAAACTCCTGCTCAAAGATATCCCACCACGGCAGCTGATTGACAGGGCTCGACCCAAAAGGTATGATATCCGAACTAATGCGAAATAATCTAATATCATTTGCAATATTATAATGCAACATATTCTCCAGGGAGTTTAAGTTCCAGGCAATCAATTCTTTTAATCTTTCTTCCGTAGCATTTTTCATAATACAGCTTTTTATTGATGTGTCTTCTACCCCATTTGTCAGGCATGCATATCCTACGTTCATCTATGACCTCACCTCTTGATTCGATTTTATTTTTATCACTTGAAGATATGTTCTCTTTCAAATTAAGGTTATTATATACGGAAGTATTAAGAAATATCAATAACAGAGGCTTCGGGCGGAAAAAACCAGCCGCAACTACTCAATAACATGGATTGGTACTAGCAAGCTGGTTTGGATATGCTTTTAAAGAACACAGAGATAGCCATGTCTTGCAGACACGGCTATCAAAGTTGTACTATTCAAATGTATGCTATAAGCTCTAGTCTTCGATTAGTATACGGTTTCTTCGTGGTAGATGGCTTCTGGACCGGTCTGACCTGTTCTAATACGAACCGTATCCATAAGATTATAAACAAATATTTTACCATCCCCATGCTTGCCGGTTAATGCTGCCTGACGGATTGCTTTGACTGTCTTATCAATCCACTCCTCAGAGGGAACAACGATTTCAAACTTTATCTTAGGAAGCATATTTACGTCAACCTTAGTTCCTCTAACAACTCCGGTATAGCCCTTCTGAACACCGCAGCCCATAACCTGGGAAACAGTCATACCATGAACATCTATATCATTCAATGCCGTTTTGACATCTTCATACTTCTCTTCTCTTACAATTGCCTCTATTTTAATCATAGTCATCGACTCCTTTTCAATTTACGATCATTTGGCCTTTTGGCCACTCATTGCCAGATGTAGATATCAGCAGGAATTAGTCTAATCCATTGAATGCCGGATATGCATTCTCTCCATGCTGTGATAAATCGAGACCAATTTTTTCCTCCTCTGAGGTTACTCTTAGAGGTACAAATAATTTCACGATGAATGCACAGATTGCTGTACCAATTGCAGCTACTGCAACAGTGATAACAATACTAATTACCTGAGCAAGGAATAAATGATAGTCTCCAAAGGCTAAACCGTCCCATCTGGCTACGCTATTAATGGAGGTCTGTGTAAATACACCTGTCATTAAAGCTCCCCAGATACCGCCGATACCATGGCATCCAAAAGCGTCTAATGCATCATCATAACCAAAACGCTTTTTCACAACTGACATTGCAAAGTAGCAGATTGGGCTTACTGTAATGCCGATAATAATTGCTGCCCAGATTGGAACAAAGCCTGCTGCAGGTGTAATTGCAACCAAACCTAATACAGCACCAGTGACAGCACCAACTACGGTTGGTTTTCCTTCTCTAAAGAAATCAATTGCCATCCAGGATAACATAGCGCAGGCAGCAGAAGTATTTGTTGTCATAAATGCCTGCACTGCCAGGCCATTTGCTGCCAAGGCACTTCCTGCATTGAATCCGAACCAACCAAACCAGAGAATTGCACCACCTAAAACAATGAAAGGAATGTTATGTGTGCGGTAAGAAACCTGCTTATAACCATGTCTGCTGCCAATGATAATGGATAGTACTAATCCGCTGACACCGGAGCTGATATGAACAACGGTACCGCCTGCGAAGTCTACAGATCCAAGAACGGAACCAAGTAAGCCGCCTGCACCCCAAACCATATGAGCCATAGGATAATATACAATAACTGACCATAATGCGATGAAAATGAATAAAGCTTTAAAATTCATACGACCTGCTACCGAACCGGTAATTAAGGCAGGTGTAATAATTGCGAACATCATCTGGAACATTGCGAATGCAAGGTGAGGAATCGTAGCTGAGTAAGGACCAGCTGCTTCCGTCTCAACCCCATTCAAGCCAAAGAAATTTAAGCCGCCGATAACACCGCCGATGTTATCACCAAAACTTAAGGAATATCCGATTAATACCCATAATACAGATGCAAGACCCATAATAAATACGGATGACATCATTGTATTAAGTACATTTTTTCTTCTTTCTAAACCACCGTAAAAGAATGCTAAGCCCGGTGTCATAAATAATACTAGTGCTGAAGAAACCAGTATAAAAGCAATATCTCCTGAATTCATAATCTTATCCTCCTAAATAATCAATATCTTATTATTGAAACGACCCCTGTGAGGAATCATGAAAAAGGTGCCTGTGAATGTACGTCTACATTCTCAGACACCTTTGTCCTCAAACCAACATTATTTGGTTAAATAAATTTTAATCCTTTGTCACCCTAAAAGTAGCTACTTTTATTTTGGTTTCATTCCTGGATACAGGAATTAATATAGGTGCATAATTCAATGAATCGAAAGACGATTCACCAGAATAAAAAAAGACGATCTGTGTGTGTTATTATCTAACTTTACAAATCGCCATTGATTCTACTATATTATGCGTTCCTTTTAATGAGGTTCATTATACAGATAATTTAACTCTGTGTCAATACTAATTAATTAATGCCTTAGCCATCTCAAACTTAATATTATTAAGTCCAACCATAAAGCCCTTCATTTTGTCCTTGTACCACTTATTTTTATTAAGTATACACTTCGTTTTATTGAATTAATGAAACATATAGCAAGTCATGGATAGGGAACCAAACACACAAGCCTCATTAAATACATCTACTTCACTGCCCTTTGAAGCACCTAATACATATAGCAGCGGATAGAAATGCTCCGGTGTATAAAAAGCCAGCTCAGAAGCTTTTCCCGCACTGCGGTAATCGATCACCTCTTTATGTTTACCCATTAAAATTTTGTCCTTAATGTAAAGGTCAAATTCTTCCGCCCAGGAAAAACCGCCCTTCTTGTCCATATTGATACGCATTAGATTATGCACCACATTTCCGCTGCCCAGAATCAGTACGCCCTTTTCCCTTAATTCTTCCAGCTCCTGTCCCATTTGGTAATGACTTTCTGCAGGTGCATCCATATCGATACTGAGCTGTATCACAGGAATATTCGCTTTGGGATACATCCGGCAAAGCACTGACCACGTACCATGGTCATAGCCCCAGGAACTGTCTCCGGTTACATCCTTTTTTATGATCTTCTTTACGTAATCGGCTAATTCAGGCGCTCCTTTTGCGGGATATTGTATTTGGTATAATTCCTGCGGAAAACCATACATATCATAGATCATGTGCGGTGAATCATTCATTGTTACTTTGGTGCCATGGGTATACCAATGAGCAGATATAGATAGGATTGCCTCCGGCTGGGGAATCTCCTGCGCAAGCTTCGTCCAATTTTCAGTAAAAGAATTATCTTCTATTGCATTCATCGGAGAACCATGTCCCACAAACAGGACTGGCATTTTCTTAGATGAACCGTTCATATTTGTCCCTTCTTTCCATATAATATAATAATTTTATGAATGAATAAAGATATTATACTACTTTTCAACTGATAATTATAGACCGTATTGAAGGCTTTTCATATGTTATTATAAACCCATGAAGACCGGAAAAGGGCACACAATGCCGATCCGGTCTTCATGGGTTATATCTCTTAGAAAGGTATCTGCTCCGGGTTACTGTATTAGGAAGCCTCTTCCTCTGAATTAGGAACGCGCTAAAATCATTTCATAAATATCTTATGGAGAAAATTGTACTCGACGCCACGAAGTATCGTTCCTGCAAAATCTTTAACGTCACCTTGAAAATACTCCTTAAACCCGGGAGTGTCACGGTATACCTGCTTCGCAAGGATATTAATATACTCCATCAGCTTATCCTCTAATTCTTCCCGACTGCAGCCCAGCACATATGATCTGATTCTTTGATAGTCAGCTTCCTCAAACTCCTTCTCCATAGAACTGTCCGCTATCATATGCCCGATGATATTTCTTAAAACAATGCTGCTGATATTAATCAGTAATTCCTCATAGTCCTCGTGATAACGCTCTAATACTTCTATTACATAAGCCGGAGGCAGGTGATTCAAAAAGCGCTGCTCTATCTTAATATAGCTTAAGTATTGGTAGATAGCATCTATTCCACAAAGAGGCTCCACAGGAAGGATGGTTGGATAATCCAGGGTCAGAATATGGTTTTGGGGCTGATATCTAGTATCATAATACAGAAAAAATGAGGGCATTCCTTTGACTACCGTATCAATATATCCCCTATTTCGGTAGCCATTAAACTCTAGTAGGATCTCGTCAAAGATTGTCTTTGCATCAAGTACCTTCTGTATTACCAGCTGATAACCTGCTTGATACGCTTCCTTTGCCGTTTTTTGCTGATCCTTCGTTACAATGAGATCTGCATTCACAGGCTTCCCAGCCTTTGTACCTGCTTCTTCATACTCATTTATGCAGTATAGGATTGCATCCATAAGCTGTCTCGCCGCAGTATAAGTTATTGAAGTGCTTTCCTTGCTGGTGTAGCCTTCTGTCAGCTCTGCTACAAGTGGAATCAGATCTTTCATCTCATACTCATTCATCTTCATAATTATCCTCTTCATCCCCCCGTGCTAGAGGATATCTTCCGATTGAATTATGGGATCGACTCCGTTGTTTTCTTGCAAACCGCTCTAAACTGGTATCCTCCAGATATTCCAAAGAGCCTTGACAATCACCATCAAAATGTTCTTTCATACACTCAAGCAATTCATCGTCTGTCAGCTCATCCAGAGATTCATTTTTATAAAGATAAAATATATCCTGTAGGGCTTCCAGCGTAGTAACATAATTATCTTGATAAATGAAGGGAGAATCACAAAATGCAAATATAATCTTAGGTAAAATACTATCTCCGAATTCAATTCGTTCCTGTTCCTTCAGGCTATCTTTTCTTGCGAGCAGCAAGACCTTCGCCTCCTCCTCTGTTAATCGAACACCAAACTTCTCTGAGTACTGATTGCAGGATACTACCTTTTGTAATTGCATCCTGTTTCGCTCCAGTGAATTTAAAAAGAAATTTTGATCCATGCCAAACACCCCTTGCTTTCTTGATAAGAACAGATTATAGGCTTTCCTAAATCGGATTACAAGACTTGAAAAATTCGCAGTTTTGTGGTATGATAATAGTAGAAAAGCTGGAAAATCACTTAATGATTTTCCAGCTTTTCTACTATTTATGAAATAAATAGTTTTTGCCTTTATTTCATATCATCATACCAGTCTAATTACTGCAAAGCTCCTCCAAGGTACCAAAGGAATAACCCATCTCTTCCCATTTGGTCAATAACTCATCCAAAATCTCAGAGTTTGTTTTAGAGGTGCTATGTAAGAGTACAATTGCTCCCGGATGGATTCTTCCAATCAGCTTTTTAAAGGCTTCCTCCTTCGACGGCTGTTTATCATTATACCAATCCACATAAGCCAGACTCCAGAAAAAGGTCTTATATCCCATCTCCTTTGCCATAGCCAAATTATTTACACTATACTTTCCCTGGGGTGGCCGATAATATTTCACCATATCTGTACCGGTTACCTCTTTGTAAGCAGCCTCCAGCTCATTCAGCTCCTTACAGAATGCATCCTTGGAGGATAGGTGAGACATGTCAGGATGGGAATAAGTATGATTCGCAACCGTATGCCCTTCTTCCAGCATCCGTTTCACCAAATCAGGACTGGTCTTTATATAGTTACCAACCAAAAAGAAGGTAGCAGGTACCTGATGCTTTTTTAATGCATCTAATATAGCGGGTGTATAGCCATTCTCATAGCCTGCATCGAAGGTTAAATAGATAACTTTTTTCGAGGTGTCGCCCAAATAGTAGGTATCATATTTTTTTAACTCATCTTTTGTCGCATTGCCTGTAGGCGGCTGCCCCTCCGAAGAAAAGCCTAAGCCCCAGTTTTGGGCACTCGTCTGAATTGCTGATTTCTCACGATAACCATTCATTAGAATCGCTATCTCAGCGCCCAGAAAATACAGCATAATAAATAGGATCGTAAGTAGAACCCACTGTTTTCTCTTGAAAATTTTCATAATGCTCCCAAATCTTTTCTTTCTAAATTATATTGGGAAAAGCATGAAATCATTCACGTTAATCGAATTAGTTATTTTATAATTACAACTATGATCAATTTTGACATAAAATCACATTTCGTGATAAAATTACACAGGAAATATAGACTTATTTATTAATTGATTTTAAATAAATGCACATAATAACTATACCTACTTATTAATCAAATAGCTACAGTAATGGGAAAGGAAGTATGAGAAATGTCCGACAATATGAAAATGATGAAGAAAATGATGAAGATGGATATGTTCAGAAAGACAAAAAGAAGAAATCATAGAATCGCTGCAATGATGATTGGCGGTATGGGTATTCTTGCGGCAATGACAACAACCGCTGCCTTTATGGTAAAGAAAAAGAAAAAAATGCAGCATGATCAGCCAATGGAGCACTGCGACTGTGCATCTACTTCTGAAAATAATAGTTACGAGATCTAACTTATATGTAAGCATGTAAATTTTGCAAACTTGATTCACTTTTCAATAAATAGAGTAAAGCAAAAAGATTGGAAAAACCAGGAGCCGTCCGGTATGTTAGAACAAACCATCTAACTATCAGGAAGAGTCCACTGTTTTTCCAGTCTTTTTTCATCATTTGCCATGCGGGGAATGCTGCCGCTACCCTATCCTCACGCGTTGACTTCATATTATATTATTACTTCAAAGGGCTTTGCCGGATTTCCTGTCCTATTATATAGATTCACCTCATAAAATGGTGTTTTTGCAAAGGAAACCACCGTATTGGGAGGGAATTCTCCCTGCAGCAGTACTCCATCCTCAGTAACTGAAATCTTGCTCGGTATTAGGATTTCCTCCTGGGCATTTGTGATCCTAAACGCATTGACATGATCTCCCTCTGCATATAGACCTTCGGCGTTATAAAATTCGATGTATATTCCTTCCGCAACTCGCCTTGCCGTTTTTAACTCAGGCGGATCACATAGTAGGTTTTCTCCATAAATATGACCTCTGGCCAGCAGTGCCAGCCGTTTCCCGATTGGTTTCTTCTGTTTTGGATGAATATCCCACTCCATTCCAACATCAGAGGAGCTGATCATCCAGGTATTGGGTATAACCTTTGATACCAGCTCCTGCTGCTCACGAAGCGTCGGATAATTCTTGCCGGTAATTCCCATCCATTCACTAAAGGGAGCCAGTTGTACAAAAAGGAATGGTAGTTCCTCTCTCCAAAGCTCACGCCAACACTGAATCATTGTTCCAAATACGGTGGCGTAGATCGAAGCATGCTCCTCATCGCTCTCACCTTGATACCAAATAACTCCTCTTGCTGTATAAGGAGCTATCTTTTTCAGCATTACTTCATACAAGCCTCCCGGGCGTCTTTCAAAACAGGGACCCATTTCCGGTAAAATTAGTTTTGATTTTTCAGGAGAGGCCATCATTGAATTAATATACTCCCACTGCTCCTCTCTTAATAATCCCGGCAGCATTATCCTTGCGTTCATCTCATCCGCTAAGGGATTGGAACGATCATGAGCTGGATTTGTCTTATAGCTTGCTTTATATTCTTCTAAATTAAGATTGCGTGTCTCCCTCTCATATTCCTCCAGCCAAATTCTGCCTTCGTTATCTTTTAAATAACCTGGCTCCATCCAGGCGCAGGCAGGCGTACCACCCCAATTACAGCCTAGCATTCCAATGGGAATATGAAGCTCCTTGCTTAGATTCTCCGCAAAATAATAAGCGGGTGCTGAAAAATAAGGTAAATCCTCCGGTGTACAGGTTCTCCATAATCCAAATCTGGAGTAGTCATGCTCCTCCAGCTGCCCTTCATATGAAACCTCCGGGTAGTCAAAAAAGCGAATATCCGGATTCATAGTCCCCTGAAGGACATCTTCCTTATCTGCATCGAACTCTAAAAAATATTCCATATTTGACTGCCCTCCGGCAATCCATACTTCCCCAATGCTGATATTTTGATACGTAATTGTAGTTACATCATCCGTAAGAATTAATTCTAATCCTCTCTCAGCTTCTCTTGGCGCAAAGGTCAGCATCCAATTTCCTGCCTTATCGACTTCTGCTATCGCTTCGCTCTGAATCTCTCCTTTTAACAATCCCTTTACCGCTTTCCCAGTAACACCGGTTCCCCAGACCCTGATTTCCTTTTGCCTCTGTAGCACCATGTTACTGCCAAAGACCATTGCGGTTTTTAACATACTACCTCTTCCTCCTGACTATCTATCATTTCCCATAGACGATTGCATAACTCAAAAACTTTATAACTTTAAAGGTTTCATATTTATCGATGCACTTTCTTCTTAAAACTCCTACTTTTTCTATAATAAGATCGCGCTCCAAACAGGTGTTGTTAGTAAGGATGCCAGTGTCGAAACAATGACCAGATTCGTAGCAAATTCGGCGTCTCCATTGTATTTTGAGGCCAGAATGCTCGTGGTTGCTCCTGCCGGCATCGCAGCCAGCAGTACGCATACCCCTGTTATCAATGGATCAATAGAAAGTAACTTACAAGGCAGGTATACGAATACTGGTATTAATATCAGACGAATTATCGTAAAATAAAGAACCTTCTTATCCATCATACTTTTTGCGTTCATATCTGCCAGAATCATACCAATTACCATCATGGAAAGTGCCGTATTACAGCTGCTTACAGTTTGTATTGCCGCGGTGAGAAAACCAGGGAGCTGCAGCTGAGAGACCATCAGCAAAACACCTAGCATACACGCTATAATACAAGGATGGGTAAGAACCTTTTTTATTAAGGTCTTTCGATCTGGGGACTCAGTGAATACAGAGATACCTGCAGACCACATAACAATTCTCTGAGGAATCAGATAGATCGAGGCCAGCGTAAGCCCCAGGCTTCCAAAAACCCCTTCTGCCACCGGATTACCTAGAAATCCGGCATTGGAACAAATCGTACCGTATTGTAAGCACTTTTTCTTGGGCAGCTCCATCTTTTGATAGAGCACACGGCCCAGCAAGGAACATACCACCTGAATTAAAATCGATATGATAAGAACTCCCGCAAAGGTCAGCAAAATATTCGTCGAAAATTCCACCATAAAGGATTTAATGATATTGCAGGGCAGGATCAGAAATATAACCAAGTCCGTGATATTATTCTGTCCTTCCTCCCCGACAATCCCTGCCTTTTTTAATATTACGCCGGCTGCTATCATGCTGAACATGGTAAATTGCAGATTAACTAGCTGTTGCATGTTTTGTCACTTCTTTCTGAATGGAACTATCTCTCTTATGTCGATTCGTATCTATTCTGTTTATTTGCGCTCGTTAGGAATTTGACTAAGCTCCTGATTTATCTGCTCCAAAAGCTCCTTAGGCGCTCCTACAAAGCCGGCTGCATCCTTTAATGTCATCTGAGACAGCAATACAGAAATATCCATATCCTCCTCTTTCGCGCCATCACTTTGCTTTGTAAATGCTCCCACTTTCTCTCTGCATACTTGCAGCAAAGGTGCTAATACCTTTTGCGCTTTTTCCTGCTCCATCAGGTAACTCATTCTACAATGAATGGATAAAAACTCCTCATCATCTCCAAACAGCTTTTTACTGCATACTGGTTCTGTCATTCCTCCTTCTGCTGCAAAATCGCCCAGCATGTCCTTTAACCATTCAATGCTATCCTCCACCCACTTTGCTGCTCTGTTACAGATAACCGTATCCGGTGCTTGCACCGCTGAATTGCCGGTAGAATAACCATGAGGTCCATGACTATAGATATGACTTTCAAAGGCTATTCCCGCTTGATCCAGTGCATTCATGAACTGAAGGGAATTTGTAATCGGAACTATATTATCGGTGCGAGCAGAAAATAAAAAGCATGGGCAGGTAT
>JAEWMZ010000279.1 GCA_023392995.1 Bacillota bacterium | reverse complement strand
GAATCTATTAGTTTTAGATAGAATGGAGGACGAAAATGATTACACAAAGACCAAAGGGAACCCAGGACTGGTATGGCTCCAACATGCATAAGCGTACCATCATTGAAGGAATTGCCCGTAAAATCTGTAAGGCCTATAACGTAAAGGAAATTATTACGCCTGCCTTTGAGCATACGGTGCTTTTTCAAAGAGGTGTGGGTGAGACTACAGATGTTGTTCAAAAGGAGATGTATACCTTTGATGATAAAGGAAATCGCAGTATTACCTTAAAGCCGGAGGGAACCGCCGGAGCAGTAAGAGCTTTTCTGGAGAATGGCTTGTTTGCGGAGAGTCAGCCGACGAAGCTGTTTTACTTTACCCAGGCTTTTCGTTATGAGAATCCGCAGAGCGGGCGTCTGCGTCAGCATCACCAGTTCGGTATTGAATTTTTCGGTTCGGCAAGCCCCTTGGCTGAGGTGGAGTTAATTACATTATTGACGGAATTCATGAAGGAACTAGGAATGAAAGGTGCAAAGCTTCACATTAACAGCATTGGCTGCGGTAATTGTCGTAAGACCTATAATGAAGCCTTGCTGGCATACCTAAAGCAACACGAAACAGAGCTTTGCCCTACCTGCCGTGAGAGAATGCAAAAAAACCCCCTTCGTGTTATTGATTGTAAAGTTCCCTCCTGTAAGGTGATTGTGAAAGATGCTCCAAGAACGATAGAGTATCTGGATGAAGAATGCAAAAATCACTTTGAGGAGCTGCAGCGTCTGCTGAATGAGCTTGAAATACCGTTTGAAGTGGATACCGGAATTGTAAGAGGTCTTGATTACTATACAAAGACGGTATTTGAATTCGTAAATGCCGAAGGTTTTACGTTATGTGGCGGTGGAAGATATGATAATCTCATCCATGAGGTAGATGAAAAGCAGGATATTCCAGCCGTTGGTTTTGGCTTTGGTATTGAGCGGATTATCAATGAGTTAGCGGTGGAAGGTGTTGAACTGGAAGCGGAGCCTTCCGTGGAATTATATGTAGGAATTCTGGGACAGGATGCAAAGGCAGAGGCCTTCAAGCTGGTTCAGAGACTTCGTGGTGCCGGTGTGATTGTTGAAACCGATTATATGGACCGAAGTGTAAAAGCTCAAATGAAATATGCGAATAAAATTGGTGCAAAAAACACAGTTATTATCGGAGCCGATGAGTTAAGTAATAACAAGGCCAATATTAAGAATATGGAAAATGGGGAACAAACAGAAGTAGCGCTGGATAAAATAGCAGAAATTTTCTTATAAATAAACCCAATAACATCAATCATGATTAGGAGGCTATTGCAATGGTTAGACATTTTGTAGCATGGAATTTCGCGGAGCATCTTTCCGAAGAGGAAAGAGGAGTGAAGGCAGCTCAAATGAAGAAGGAATTGGAAAGCTTAAAGGATGTAATACCAGGTGTTATATCAATTAATGTCTATTTGAATCAGCTTTCCACCTCGGACTCCGACTTGGTGCTGGACAGCGTATTTGTTGATGAAAAGGCATTAAAGGAATATATTGTACACCCAGAACATGTACGAGTTGGAACGAATTTTGTTAAACCAATTACAAGTAACCGTAAATGTATTGATTTTATTGTGGATTAGTGTGAAACGCAGAGCATATCACATCATATCACATCCGAAATCCTAAGGCATAGGAGTGAATGAAGGTTTAGCGTGTGTTGTAACAGAATGTAGAATAAACTGGTAGACATACCGTTTAAAATGGATTAAAATAATTGCGTTATCAGGGGTCTTGGCCTTGGAGGTCAGAGGCTTAAGTGAGATAAAGGAGATTGGAAAAATGGCAGAAGCAATGAAAGGCTTGCATAGAAGTCACAGATGTACTGAGGTTACCAATAAAAATGTTGGTGAGACGGTTACTGTGATGGGATGGGTGCAAAAATATAGAAATAAAGGCGGAATTATCTTCATCGATCTAAGAGATCGTTCCGGTCTTTTGCAGATAATATTTGAAGAAAGTGATTGTGGCGCAGATAATTTTGCAAAGGCAGAAAAAATCAGAAGCGAATTTGTAATTGCAGTTGTTGGAAAGGTAGAGGCTCGTTCTGGTGGTATCAATGAGAATTTAGCTACCGGAGATATTGAGATTAGAGCGACAGAGCTTCGCGTATTATCAGAAGCAGAGACACCTCCGTTTCCGATTGAAGAGGAGTCCAAAACCAAGGAAGATTTAAGATTAAAATACCGTTATCTGGATCTAAGAAGACCGGACATTCAAAAAAATATGATCTTACGCAGTAAGGTAGCAACTGTGACTCGTCAGTTTCTGGCGGAGGAGGGCTTCTTAGAGATCGAAACTCCTGTTCTGACAAAAAGTACACCGGAAGGTGCAAGAGATTATCTGGTGCCAAGCCGTGTACATCCGGGTAACTTCTATGCCTTACCCCAGTCACCCCAGATCTTTAAGCAGTTATTAATGGTATCCGGCTATGACCGTTACTTCCAGATTGTAAAATGCTTCCGTGATGAGGATCTTCGTGCTGACAGACAGCCGGAATTTACTCAGATTGATATGGAGCTTTCCTTTGTGGATGTAGAAGATGTACTGGATGTGAATGAACGCTTGCTGAAAAAAATGTTTGAAGAGGCCATTGGAATTGAGATTCCTCTGCCAATTCAGAGAATGACCTATGCAGAGGCTATGGAACGTTTTGGCTCAGACAAGCCGGATGTACGTTTTGGATTTGAACTTAAGAATGTATCTGAAGTTGTTAAAGGATGCGGCTTCAGTGTATTTACTGGAGCACTTGCAAATGGTGGTTCCGTTCGCGGAATTAATGCCAAAGGACAGGGAGATATGCCTCGCAAGAAGATTGATGCCCTTGTCAGCTTTGTGAAAGACTATGGCGCAAAAGGTCTGGCATACCTGGCAATTGAGGCAGATGGCTCCTATAAATCCTCCTTTGCAAAATTCTTAACTGAAGACGAATTAAAAGCTCTGGTGACCGCCATGAGCGGAGAGCCGGGAGACTTATTGTTATTTGCAGCAGATGAAGATGATGTTGTATTTGCCGCACTGGGTGCTCTTCGTGTTGAGATAGCAAAGAACCTTGGACTTCTTCATAAGGATGAGTATAAATTCCTCTGGATTACAGAATTCCCTCTGTTGGAATATTCCAAGGAAGAAAACCGCTATACTGCAAAGCATCATCCATTTACCATGCCAATGGAGGAAGATCTTCATTTACTCGATACCGATCCTGGAAAGGTTAGAGCGAAAGCATATGATATCACCTTGAATGGTACAGAGATTGGCGGAGGGTCCGTCAGAATCTACCAGAATGAGGTACAGGAAAAGATGTTTGAGGTGTTGGGCTTTACAAAGGAAAGAGCGTATGAGCAGTTTGGATTCTTATTAAATGCTTTCAAATATGGTGTTCCTCCCCATGCTGGTCTTGCATATGGCTTGGATCGTCTGATTATGCTTATGGCAAAGGAAGACAGCATCCGTGATGTAATTGCGTTCCCGAAAGTAAAGGATGCTTCCTGCCTTATGTCAGAGGCTCCGAATCTTGTGGAAGAGAAGCAGTTGAAGGAATTAGAGATTAGTCTCACCAACGATCAGAATTATATATGGAACAAATAATTTTATATATTTATGGATATCTCGCTCTTATGACTCTTCTTGGATTTGCTGTTATGGGAATTGATAAGAGAAGAGCAAGGCGAAGAGCCTGGCGTATTCAGGAAAAAACATTGATCGCCATAGCGTTTCTGGGTGGTGGGATCGGTTCGTTGGCGGGAATGTATGTTTTTCACCATAAAACAAAGCACAAGAAATTTTTAGTTCTGTTTCCGGCAGCGGCGCTAATCTATTTCCTTATTCTTCTTCGTTTACTGGGAATGGAATAGAAATGGGATCAATTGCTATGAGAAATAATATTTATGATAAATGTACAAACACTTTGAAAAAAATGCACTATCGATATAGCATTATGTCGACAAATAATATTTGACAGGACTAGAAATAAGTGTTAAAA
Source organism: Bacillota bacterium (assembly GCA_023392995.1). GTDB lineage: Bacteria > Bacillota > Clostridia > Lachnospirales > Lachnospiraceae > Mobilitalea. The sequence goes on along the minus strand of JAEWMZ010000279.1, from coordinate 18,154 downwards.
TTAGGATGTTGACGAGAGATCGACAACAAGATAATATTTTTATTTGGAGGAATTTTTACATGAACAAAGGTACAGTAAAGTGGTTCAACAATCAAAAAGGATTCGGTTTTATCTCTGATGAGCAGGGAAACGATGTATTCGTACATTACAGCGGTCTTAATATGGATGGTTTCAAATCCTTAGAAGAAGGTCAAGCTGTTGCTTTCGAAGTAGTTCAAGGAGCTAAGGGTCCTCAGGCAACTAACGTAACAAAATTATAATCAATGTTGAGATTACAGTGTACCTTTTCTATAATATAAATTTTGTTTTTAATAGAAATGAGTTTATAAAGAAATAGTGCTGTATTAAGTAGAACAGTTGATTAAAGGTTATCCTTAATGAGTGATCATTGAGGATAACCTTTTTTTGAGCTGAATTTTACAAAATATTCTAAATTAATGTGCGAATTGACGATTTAATTTGCCTAAAACAAAATAGAGAGGTTTAAATAAAAGCAGCGTAATCATAAAATTACCAATACAATGTGCGATATCAAAGGGAATACCCTGTACCCAGCTTGCTAATCCGCTGTGAATTCCGCTTGTAATTACCACGACGAGTGAATACAAAGCGCCAAAGCTTAGCCCATAGGCTCCTGAGATAACAGCCCAATAAAGTGGTGAACGAAGCTTATGAAATACCTTGGTAATGAGGTATAAGACAGTCCAGATATACAGGTACGAGAACCACCATAAGCCGAAGCCATATACAAGGCCTTCAACAGCTACAAATACATAGATGATATAAATGGCTCTCCAGCCAAAGATTAAAGTATACAGTATGATCAGCAGAGAAATCAGCTCAATGTTAGGGAGAAAGCTAAAGCCAATCTGAACGGCAAGGAGGATAGCACTCATCATACCAATCAGGGCAATATCCTTAACTGTTATTCTTCTTTCATTCAGGAGATGGGTCTTTTCCTTAACTGTTATTCTTCTGTCATTCAGGAGATGAGCCTTTTCATTTCTAGTAACCTGTAATAAGAGTGATTTCATAACGATCTCCATCTGCAATTGGTGTGGTGTCAACTCCGGTATATACATCAGCGCCGTCTTTTGTGATACACCACCATTCCTGTTTTGCGTCATCAGCAACGTGCCCGTTTACTTCGGTAATAAATAAGCCGTAATCACCGGCAGTGCCTTTGATGAGCTGCTGCTCCTCCAGTGCCTGACTTAAGTATTCGGCGTCCGTATGTAAGGTAAAAGTCTTCGTTTTCTCTTCTGGAATAACAACTTCAACAGCAACTGTTTTCGAACCTTTTGAAGTCTCAGGCTTTAACTGGTTATAAATTAAGGACATAACAATTACCAATAATGCCAAGATAGCCACAGCCAGCAGAGGCTTGAAATATTTATTGTTTTTCATTAGCTCCTCCTTTCAAAAAAAGCAATAAATAGGTAATAGCGAAACTCATTAACTGAAGCAATTGTATACACAACAAATACTGTTTCGAAGCGGAAGCTAAGCCCGGAGGAAGCGTTGGAGCGAAGAAATAGCATTTGCTGTGTATACAATTACAAAAACTATATGGTTTCGTAATTACCTAAAAGCAATAAAAAAATCCTTTACCCACGAATTAATCAGGAAAGGACAATAAAATCATATTACAGCTTAGCACAGAACAGGGAATATTATATCATAGCGTATATCACACGAAATTTTAATTCGCGTCATATACATCTGCAGCTGCTTCATTTATTGTACCCATATCCAAATCCTCGTGGAATGCTTGGTACCAGAAATAAGCAGGTTTTCTGACTCTTGGATCATAGCTCATTTCGCATCTTCCCGGTATAATTCTGTAATTCAAAATCATATCCAGTGATTTTAACAAGACAATTCTTGCCTCAATGAGCTCCCCAAATACAGCGGCGAGACCGTACAGGTTTTTAACCTGTTTCCCTATTATGTTAGACAGCAATGTCAAATATATAAAACTATATTGCTGTGCAACCACTTATCTCTAATATTTTAACAATTTAAGTATAGCATTGGCTATCTTCTGTGTCAATCTGGGAAAACAGTATAAGAAAATAAGTAAACAGTGCAGGTAACCTTATATGGCGTTGTATAGCTGACCGGGATGTGATTAAGGAAAGACCCGGCATAATTGTCATATCATGGAGAATAAACTATTTGCTATTTTTAGCCAATATGATATAATAATTAACTAAGAGTGTTAATATCTTTAGGACGAGGAGTAAGAAGATGAAGATCACACAAAAATCATTTGGAAAAACTGCACAAGGTGAAGCGGTAACACTATACACCTTAACGAATGGAAATGGAATGAAGATTTCCCTGACCAATTATGGAGCAAATATTGTTAGTATTATTGTTCCTGATTCCAAGGGAGTAATGGCCGATGTTAATTTAGGCTATGATAAGGTTGCCGGTTATGAAAAAAATGCACCAGGTCTTGGCTCCTTTATTGGCAGACATGGGAATCGAATTGGTGGAGCAAAATTCGAGATTAATGGCAAGGTATATGAGCTGGAGAAGAATGACGGAGAGAATAACCTCCATGGCGGATTTACTGGATATAATAAATTTATATATGAAGCCGAAAGCTATGAGGATGATGATATTGCAAGCGTAGAATTTTCCAGACTGAGCCCCCATATGGAGCAAGGTTTCCCTGGGAATTTGGATGTTACGGTTACTTATAGCTTAACAGAAGCGAATGAATTGGTAATTGAGTATCTGGCAGTATCTGATCGTGATACCATTGTTAATTTAACCAATCATTCCTATTTCAATCTATCCGGACATAATGCAGGCTCCGTACTTGATCATAAGGTATGGATTAAAGCGAATCAATTTACCCCAACGGACAAGCAATTAATTCCTACCGGAGAGATCAGAGAGGTAGCCGGTACCCCGATGGACTTCAGAGTCGCAAAGAAGCTGGGACAGGATATTGAAGCGAATTATGAACCTCTTGTATTTGCCGGTGGTTACGATCATAATTATGTTCTTGATATTAGCGGTACCGATGTAGAGAAGGTTGCAGAGCTGACCGATGAGAAGAGTGGAAGAAAGATGGAGGTATTTACCGATTTACCGGGGATGCAGCTATATACAGCGAATTTCCTGACTCCGGTTGAAGATAGCAAGGATGGGGCCGTCTATAAAAAGAGAGATGGGGTATGTTTTGAGACACAGTATTTCCCGAATTCCTGCAATATCAGCAGCTTTCCTTCATGCCTGTTAAAAGCAGGAAAGGAATTTGATTCGGTAACAATATATAAGTTTTCCGTAATATAATTCGTTTCGCCGGCCACAACGAAATAAAAGAAATTATAAATATTGCAAATCAGGAAAAGCAATTACAAACAGAAAAACGAAGTAAAAGAAGCTATAAAAATCCCAAATCAGTAAAAGAAACTACAAACATAAAAACGAAGTAAAAAACTACAAAAATCACAACGAAGTAAAAGTAACTACAAAAATCATATATTAGAAAATCCCCGGGGATCAGCTGTTTTGATATGAATCAAAGCAACTGTTCTCGGGGATTTTAAATTAAGTGTTATATATGTGTGAAAACAAATCTGCGAATTCATTTTATTTTCATTTTGTTCCGTAGATTCTATCTCCCGCATCGCCCAGACCTGGTAAAATATAACCTTTATCATTTAATCTTTCATCCAGGCTTCCGATATAGATATCAACATCAGGATGAGCTTTCGTTAAGCGTTCTACGCCTTCGGGAGCAGCGATTAAGCAAAGAAAATGAATTTTGCCGATACCTCTCTTTTTAAGAAGATCAATCGCAGCTACAGCTGAGCCTCCGGTTGCCAGCATTGGATCGACAACAAAGATCTCGCGTTCATCTGCATCGGACGGAAGTTTACAGAAATACTCTACTGGCTCCAGGGTTTCTTCGTTACGGTATAAGCCGATATGGCCAACCTTTGCATTTGGAATCAGATTTAAGATACCATCAGCCATATGCAGTCCTGCACGCAGAATTGGAACGATACAGAGCTTTTTGCCGGCAATTTCTTTGGCAATCGTTTTTACCAGTGGTGTTTCTATTTCTATGTCAGCAAGTGGAAGTCTTCTGGTAGCCTCATAACAGATTAGCATTGCAACTTCTGAAACAAGATCACGAAACTCCTTTGTTGATGTAGTTTTGCGTCTCATAATTCCGATTTTGTGTTGGATTAACGGATGCTCCATGGTTATTACGGTTGACATTGTTCTACCTCCTAAGTTTGTTTTCTACATGACAATTATATTTTCGCCAAATATCCATCGAATATAATAACATATATTAATACGTATGGAAAGAATAAAATTGCTTATTTTATTCGTATTTCTATAGGAGGGGTGTTTGTTCTTCTGATACGTAAATATGTTCTCTGGTGACGTAATGCCGTTAATGGGTGTTTGCTTTCAGTATATGAGGATATTGCGCTTATTTAAGTGTTCCACGGTTGAGAGCGTATTTCAGTGCGTATTTCCTAGTAAGGTATGAACATTGAATTAGTAAGAACCATATATTATAGTAAAATATTCTGATTGATTTCATCTATTGGAGTTGTTAAGGATAAGTCTTAAAAGAAAGCAAAAAAAATAAGACAGGAATAAACTGTCTATCTCAACCACTTGCAAACAATGAAAATTCTCCTGAAACTGGGCTTATAAAAAGAGGAGAAGCCCGGTAGAGGGGGGAGGGTAGCTGCCGGGCTTATTTTATGAAAAAAATTATCTTGTAAGCAATATTAAATTGTAGTACTTTCATCAGTTATTGAAGTGATCTTCTTAACTTATTTTTGATTATAAAGTACATATATGATTATTGTATGGATATATTATGAACATTTTGTTAATAAATCGACGATCATTTTCTTTAAAAAATGTTGAAAGAATGAGATTGTATTGAAATAAATTCATTATAGAATTCGTTAAAGAAAATAAATTTATAATGAAAATAGTATTTGCTATGGTAATAGAAACAATATTTGCAGAGGTTTATTTTGAGCTGTTTGAGAATAATAGTATTAAGAAATATAATTTGAAAGCCGAGTATAAGATAAGGAACTGGACAAAAAGGATGTATTATGGTATAAAAGTCAAATAAAAGGATTTCTTGCTAAGTTTAGTTCATTGTTGTATAATGGAGGAATTTTATGTCAAATGTATTTAAAAAGTTAATTAGAAAAGAGCTTGGGGAAGCAGAATATCGCCGATACTCTTCTTATGTAAAAAAGAATATGGAAACAAAAATAAGCAACAGTAAAACCATATACGATGATATGTATGAGAAATTACAGAGCCGGGATATTAAATCAATTGCAAAAATGCATAATCGATTAAATGATACAATGCTTTTGGCCTTTCGTATTAGTAAGAATTTTTTTCTGGCGTTTTTATTTTATTTATCAGCGTCCGTCTTCTTAATCGCTAAGGATTTGCAGCCGCTGCTTACTATGGTGGCTTTGATCAGTATTAGTATCTGCTTTATCTATAAAGCTTACGAATATATAACGAATAAGTTTTGCTACATTGATGCACAGATCGTTCTAGTTTATAAAGCGGTTCTGGATAAGATTATATTAAATGAACGTAAGGGGATCAGGGATAAATTAAATTGACTTTGTACTATATAAGAAAGAACCCTATTCCCATTGCACTTTTTTAATCATATATTGGTGCAGGTAAAGTGGAAAGGGAATTGATGATTGAAGTATAAAGAATAGTCGACGAAGGTCATAGCGTATAACAAAAGCTATGTTGTTGTAATAACCATAAAATAGTTTTAAAGAGAAAGAAAAGAAGGTAATTTGGAGAGCATTTCTAAATTATCTTCTTTTTTCTTTTATTGCCAAAAATACACAGTAGAGATCACAAGTAAAACAAACAAAAACAACATAAAAACAACAAATACATGTTGACAAAAGAATATGTAGGGATTAAAATAAAGACAAACCAAAAAAAATCAAACCAAAACAACAAATTTTATGTAACACATAATAGGAGGACATGTATGAAGTCAGAATACGAAATCAAAAAAGAAATATGCGAGATAGGCAGAAGAATTTATAACAAAGGAATGGTTGCTGCAAATGATGGTAACATTTCCGTAAAGTTAAATGAGAATGAATTCTTATGTACACCTACTGGCGTAAGCAAAGGTTTTATGACACCAGAGTACATCTGTAAGGTTGACAAGAATGGTAAGGTTCTTCAGGCGAATGGCGATTTCAAGCCTTCTTCAGAAATCAAAATGCATATGCGCGTTTATAAAGACAGACCTGATGTTAACTCTGTAGTACATGCTCATCCGATGTATGCAACAGGCTTTGCGATTGCAGGTATTCCTTTGACACAGCCGATCATGCCAGAAGCAGTTATCACCCTTGGCTGTGTACCGATCGCTGAGTACGGCACTCCTTCAACCGAAGAGATTCCGGATGCAGTTGCAAAATATGTTCAGTACTATGATGCAGTATTATTAGAGAATCACGGAGCATTAACTTTCTCTGATTCTTTATTATCTGCTTATCACAAGATGGAATCCGTAGAATTCTATGCACAGTTATTATTCATCTCCAAGCAGTTGGGCGGTCCTCAGGAATTATCCGATGCTCAGGTTCAGAGATTATATGAGATCCGCAGACAGTTCGGTATGACAGGAAAGCATCCTGCTGATCTTTGTGCAAAAGTTAATAAAGGTGGCTCCAGCTGTCATAACTGTGCAGGTCATGCATCCACTGAAGAAGTAAAAACAGATGACATCGTTTCTGAAATTGCGAAGAAAGTAATGGAGCAATTAGGTTTAAAATAAACTCATCTTCTCACAAGGTTTGCAGAAGACGTCAATGAGGAGGTAATAAAGAATGGAGAAGGAAGCTTTACTCCAGGATATCATAAATGAAGTAGTGAAAAAACTACAGACAGAAATCTCAGGTACTTCAGCACCAGTAAAACAACTGGGTGTCTTCACAGAGATGACGGAAGCGATTGAAGCTTCCATCAAGGCTCAGAAGGTAATGCAGAAGCTGACGATGGATGCCAGAGAGAAAATTATTAGCAACATACGTAAGAAAACAATAGAGAATGCTGAAATCTTTGCGAAGATGGCAGTAGAAGAAACTGGCATGGGTAATGTCGGAGATAAGATTTTAAAACACCAGCTTTTAGCAGAGAAGACCCCCGGTACAGAAGATATTACAACAACAGCCTGGTCTGGTGACAGAGGCTTAACCTTAGTAGAGATGGGACCTTTTGGTGTAATCGGGGCGATCACTCCCTGTACGAATCCGAGTGAAACCATTATCTGTAACACCATTGGTATGATTGCCGGAGGAAATACCGTGGTATTTAATCCTCATCCGGCAGCCATCAAGACTTCAATCTATGCAGTTAATATGCTAAACGAAGCATCCCTTGAGGTTGGTGGTCCCGCCAATATCGCAGTAACGGTTGAGAAGCCTACGCTGGAAACCAGCAATATTATGTTAAAGCATAAGGCAATTCAATTAATCGCTGCAACCGGAGGCCCTGGTGTAGTAACAACCGTGCTTTCTTCAGGAAAAAGAGGAATCGGTGCCGGCGCAGGCAATCCTCCCGTACTTGTTGATGATACGGCAGACATCCAGAAGGCGGCAAGAGATATCGTAAATGGTTGTACCTTTGATAATAACCTTCCTTGTATCGCAGAAAAAGAAATTGTGGCAATTGAAACTATCGTGGATGAGCTGATCTATTTCCTGAAAGAGAATGGCTGTTACATGATTAATGCAGAAGAACAGGAAAAGTTGTTAAATACAGTCGTAATTAAGGGTCAGCTTAACAGGAAATGCGTTGGTAAAGACGCAATCACCTTACTCTCCATGATCGGTGTTGATGCACCAAAGGGAACACGCTGCATCATCTTCGAAGGAGAAAAAGAGCATCCGCTGATTGCAGAAGAATTGATGATGCCGATCCTTGGTATTGTTAGAGCAAAGGATATCGATGATGCAATTGAAAAAGCAGTGTGGTTGGAGCATGGTTACCGCCATTCCGCACATATGCACTCCAAGAATATAGATAACCTGACGAAGTATGGTAAAGCCATCGATACAGCAATTTTCGTAAAGAATGCTCCATCCTATGCAGCCTTAGGTTTCGGCGGAGAAGGCTTCTGTACCTTTACAATCGCAAGCAGAACCGGCGAAGGCCTAACCTCAGCAAGAAGCTTTACAAAAGCTAGAAGATGTGTAATGTCAGATAGCTTATGCATTCGTTAAATCGAATAAACAGGAGGAAATAATGGACATTAATTCAACAAATATTGAAGATATAGTAAAACAGGTACTTCAAGAGCTTGGACAGGCGCCTGCGAAAAAAGAAGGCTGCAGCGGTAATTGCTCCCACAAGTCAAACAGTGAGATTCCCAAGACCAGCCGTGTTGCAATGCTGACTGCACTTGAGAAAATCGAGCTGCAAGAGTATCCGATTCCGGAACTTGGTGATGATGATATCTTAGTTAAGGTAGAAGGCTGCGGTGTATGCGGTACTGATGCCCATGAATACAAAAGAGATCCTTTCGGTTTAATTCCTGTTGTATTAGGACACGAAGGAACCGGTGAGGTTGTTAAAGTTGGTAAGAACGTAAAGAAGGACAGTGCCGGCAAAGACCTTAAGGTTGGAGATAAAGTGGTTTCCTGTATGATCTTTAAGGATAACCCGGATATCACAATGTTCGACTTGAATAAGCAGAACGTTGGCGGTGCCGATGTATACGGACTTCTTCCGGATGACAGCACACATTTGAATGGATGGTTTGCCGATTACATCGTAATCCGCGGTGGATCAACAATCTTTAATGTAAGTGATCTTGATCTGGAATCAAGAATTCTCATCGAGCCATGTGCAGTATTAATTCATGCAGTGGAAAGAGCAAAATCAACAAACATTTTACGCTTCAACAGCCGCGTAGTAGTTCAGGGCTGCGGACCAATCGGTTTAATCTGTATCGCTGTTCTTCGTACGATGGGTATAGAGAATATCGTAGCAGTCGATGGTGAGGAGAAGAGACTGGCGTTTGCAAAAGAGATGGGCGCAACAAAGACAGTTAACTTCAAGGAACATAAGGGAATTGAAGCATTAGCAGCAGCTGTGGAAGACGCCTTTGGCGGTAAACTGGCTGATTTCGCGTTCCAGTGTACCGGATCTCCAGCAGCACATTCCAATATCTATAAATTCATCCGCAGCGGCGGTGGCTTATGTGAACTTGGATTCTTCATCAATGGTGGAGATGCAACCATTAATCCTCACTTTGATATCTGTGCAAAAGAGATTACAACCGTTGGTTCCTGGGTATATACCTTAAGAGATTATGCTACTACCTTCGATTTCTTAAAGAGAGCAAAGGGAATCGGATTACCAATGAATAAGCTTATTACCCATAAATACCCATTAGATAAGATCAATGATGCATACGTGACAAACCTGAAGATGGAAGGTTTGAAAGTAACCGTCATTAATGAATAACTTACACTAGTAATTCCAAATGAAACACCTGTGTTTCAGCGTGAATAAGGAAAGCGAAACGAAAGTTTATGCTAGAATGGAGTAAAGAATGGGAAATGCAGTTGGCATAATTGAAGTTTTCGGACTGGTTACAGCTTTTGTGGCTTGCGATGCCGGATGCAAAGCAGCTAATGTTACGGTGGATGCTTTTGACCGAAATAAGCCAGCGAATGCTGATAGTCTCCCGGTTCCACTCATTGTTACTGTTAAATTCCGCGGTAGTGTTGTTGATGTTAAAGCAGCAGTAGAAGCGGCACAGGAAGCAGCAAATCAACTATCCGGAGTTATTACAACTCATGTGATTGCAGCACCGGATCCGGCAGTTGAAAAAATGCTTGCCATAAGTGGACTGGATAAAAACTAAAAAATATATTATAATGGATAAATACTAGCTAGGTAATATATTCGGGAGGCACAAGCCCCTGATAACTACAATCTCAGGAGGCTGAAATCCTCCTGATCAAAAATGGAGGATTAGTAAAATGGCTCAGGAAGCATTAGGAATGGTTGAAACTAGAGGTCTTACAGCAGCAATTGAAGCAGCTGATGCAATGGTAAAGGCAGCAGAAGTAACATTGATCGGAACAGAGAAAATCGGTTCAGGACTTGTAACAGTATTAGTTCGCGGTGATGTAGGTGCAGTTAAGGCTGCTACAGAGGTTGGAGCATCAGCGGCTTCCAGATTAGGTGAGTTGGTTGCAACACATGTAATTCCTAGACCTCATACCGATGTTGAGAAGATTCTTCCGAAGTTCTAATTAAAAAAGCATTTATAAACGATTCATTAAGGCCTATTCCTTTTTTATCTATTCAAAAAGTGAAAGGCACGGGTGTTTCAAAAGAACCCAGTTATCAAGTTAAGGGATACGTAATCTGCTTGTAGAAACAATTCCGAAAGACTTGTTAAGGTATATAAATCGAAAGGTATGGGTTACAGATGAAATCATTAGGATTCATTGAAATCCCAAGTGTAACAGCCGCGGTAGATGCTCTTGATATCATGTGCAAGACGGCAGATGTGGAATTCGTTACCTGGGAAAGGAAGTTAGGCGGACGTCTTGTTACCATCATTATACAAGGAGATGTATCGGCGGTAAAAGAAGCAGTGGAAGTTGCTGCTAATAAGTCGATGAAACCCTGTGTACATGCAGTAATACCAAATCCGCATGAAGAAACCATGAGAATGGTGCAGCTTAGTGCCAGCAGAATTCATGGAAACGATGTGGATTTGATGGAAGACTAGAAGCACAGTTGTCGGAATGCAATCTACACATGTCATGGTAATTTGTGCCGCCAGTTAAGCGGCGGAATGGAGAAAGTATGGCAGAATCAAAGAAGCGCGGAGCAAGGAGCAATCCCAAGGCACCGGCAAAAGAAATTGCGCAAGAAGCAGTACAAGAAGTTGATGTTAACAATGAAGTAAAAATTATAGAAAATAATGAAGTAAAAACCAAAACCACAAAAGCAGCAAAAAAAGCTACGGAAGAAACAGTACTGGAGCAAAAAGACAGTATGGATATTGAAGAAACCGAAGCAGTAATCACTGCAAACAAAACAAATAACAAAGAAACAGCAAACCCAATCAAGGAGGAAAAGAAAATGGCTCAGGAAGCATTAGGAATGGTTGAAACAAGAGGTTTAGTAGCAGCAATTGAAGCAGCAGATGCAATGTTAAAGGCTGCAAATGTAACTTTAGTAGGAACAGAAAAGATTGGTTCCGGACTTGTATCTGTTATGGTTAGAGGAGATGTAGGTGCAGTTAAAGCAGCTGTTGAATCAGGTGCAACTTCCGCATCCAAGCTTGGAGAATTAGTAGCTACACACGTAATCCCAAGACCTCATACTGATGTTGAAAAGATTCTTCCAGCTTTAAAGTAATTTGAATTAAGCTACACGGCGTAAAAGCATCGTCGAAACCAATGTGATATATCATTATCTTTTATCAGGGCTGTCATATAACTATCGTTTCTTAGGCAACTAAGGATGGTTGTGTGGCAGCCTGAGATAAAAATGTAGCAGCTCAGCGCTAAGCGCGATTTGCTTTGCTAGAGCTTCCTTAGGAAGAGAAACCTACGGATTTTATAGATAATATGTATGCGAAGCCAAGTTTTCTCCTACCTATTATCTATAAAATCCGCGTGGCTGGGCTGATACAAAAATTTGAAGGAGTGCAGGTGAATCTCTTGGAAGAAAAAACAATAGAATTAGTTACAAAATTAGTTATGGATGCAATGAAAGAAAGTACAGCCCAAAAGACAGAAGGCTTCCAGGTTCCGGTTGGTGTGTCTGCAAGACATTTGCATGTGACTCAAGAAGATCTTGAGACACTCTTCGGAAAGGGACATACGCTCACGAAGAAAAAGGAACTTATGGGCGGACAATACGCAGCGGAAGAACAGGTTACCATTGTTGGTATTAAACTTAGAGCTATTGAGAATGTCAGAATATTAGGACCGGTTCGTAAAGAAACTCAGGTGGAGATTTCAGCTACGGACGCATTAAAACTAGGTGTGAAAACACCAATCAGAGATTCCGGAGATATTAAAGGTTCCGCTCCAATCGCTATCGTTGGACCAAAGGGAGCTTTATATCTGAACGAAGGATGCATCATTGCGAAAAGACATATCCATATGTCTCCGGCAGATGCAAAAGCAGCAGGGGTTAAAAATGGAGATGTGGTTTCAGTGAAAGCAGAAAATGCCAGAGGAACTACCTTTAATCATGTGACCATCCGTGTGGATGAAAGCTATACTCTGGAGATGCACATTGATACAGATGAAGCGAATGCAGCGAGTATAATTACAGGTAATACTGTAACGATTTTATAGATAAATAAGTGCCGGAGGCATTTTCCGTAGGAGAAATCAGGAGGTTGGAGTATGATGATTGGCAAGGTTGTGGGGACTGTTGTTGCTACCAGGAAGAATGATAAGCTTGTCGGCAGCAAATTGTTAATTGTAGAGCCCTTAGACGATAAGAATAAGGGGAATATATCTGGAAGATTAATCGCAATTGATAATGTAGGTGCAGGCGTAGGTGACGATGTCCTTGTAGTATTAGGCAGCGGTGCCAGAGTCGGCTGCAACATGCAAGACGCACCGATTGATGCAGCAATTGTCGGAATTATTGATACAATAACAGAACTGTAGCATTTTTAATAAATTGGAGACTTACATGGATATTCAGGAATTAAAACATATTGTTAGAGAATGCGGTGTGGCAGGAGCAGGTGGAGCAGGCTTTCCCAGCTATGCAAAGCTGGATCAAAAAGCAGACACAATACTGTTAAACTGTGCGGAATGTGAGCCGCTGCTTAAAGTTCATAGACAATTACTGCAGAAGTATCCATATGAGATTATGTCTACCTTACAATTGATTGCAGAAGCTCTTGAGGTGCAGGAAGTAATCATCGGTATAAAGGAAGCCTATGAACAGACGGTCAATGCAGTTTTGGCTTACCTATCTTTTTTTCCCAGGTTGCGTTTAAGCTTGTTAAAGGAAGTGTACCCAATGGGTGACGAGGTACAGTTGATCTATGAAACCCTGGGAAAGGTGGTTCCTCCCGGAAGTATTCCTCTTGAAGCAGGCGTTGTAGTATTTAATGTAGAGACAATCTATAATATCTACTGTGCCATCAATCACAATACACCGGTATCGAAAAAATATCTAACCATTGCTGGAGCAGTGGAGAGACCAATTACAGTATTGGCTCCCATTGGTATGGCGGTGGAGGATTTGGTTGAGTTAGCGGGAGGTGTAACGGTAAAGGAGCCTGCTTATATTATGGGCGGACCAATGACTGGTGGAGTAGTTAGCCCCTTTAGCTCGATCACAAAGACAACGAATGCAATTCTGGTATTTCCTAAGAACCACCCGGTGGTAATGCAGAAGCTGGGAAGTACTTCAATCGATATGAAGAGAGCAATGGCTTCTTGCTGTCAGTGCGAGATGTGTACGGATTTGTGTCCCAGAAATCAATTGGGGCATCCAATTACACCTCATCTGTTTATGAGAGCGGCTACCAGTGGAACGACCAGGAATTTAGAGCCTTTTTTAAGTACTTTGTTCTGCTGTTCCTGCGGGGTGTGTGAAATGTATGCCTGTCCTCAGGGGCTGTCACCAAGAAAGCTCATTACAGAATATAAGAATGGTCTTCGTAGTAAGGGTATTCCGATTCCGAAGGGAGTTTCTCTAAAGCCCGTCAATAGGATGCGGGAGTACCGAGCAGTTCCCATGGAGCGTTTGATTACCAGATTAGGTCTGGCAGAATATAATGTGGACGCGCCCTTAATTGAGGAAATGGTTTCTGCGAAGCAGGTTAGAATAAAGTTGAACATGCACATAGGAGCAAAAGCGATTCCAGCGGTTCATAAAAATGATAAGGTACAACAAGGCGATGTGATTGCTTTGGCGGAGGAAGGGAAGCTGTCTCTTCCGGTACATGCCTCAATCTCTGGTGAAGTTCTTGAGGTGAATGAGAATCAGATCATTATTCGGGCAAAGCAATAGCATGCAATAAAGCAGTAAAAGTAGTAAGGATAGATTAAGAAACAGAAATCAGACAAGATTATAGATAGGCAAAACACGTATTATGAAATTCACAAGACAGCTTAACGAGAGGATATGAATGACACTATGAGTAAAGCAATCGGAATGGTTGAATATAAAACAGTATCTGCCGGAATTCACGCAGCTGATGTGATGGTGAAAACAGCTGAAATTGATATTATCGAAGCGCAGACCGTCTGTCCCGGAAAGTATATCGCTATTTTCTGCGGTGATTTAAGTGCGGTGAATGCCAGCGTGGAAGCCGCACGCAGTACTTGCGGACAGCATCTCATTGATAGCTTTATTCTTGGTAATCCTCATGAGGGTATTTTCCCTGCTCTTTATGGTACTTCTAAAGTAGAGAAAATCAATGCCCTTGGAATCCTGGAAACCTTTTCAGCACCTTCCATTATAGTAGCAGCTGATGAAGCAGCCAAAACCTCTGATGTTGAGTTGATCGAACTTAGGATGGCCAGAGGAATGTGCGGAAAGTCCTACATGTTCTTAACTGGAGAGATTACAGCAGTGGAAGCAGCGATAGAGAAAGCAAAAAAAGCGGTTGGCGAACATGCCATGTTGCTGGATTCGACAGTTATCGCAAATCCGGATGATAAATTATGCAAATGCATTTTATAGTGTGATATACGAATGTCCATTGGGAGCCTTCGAAGGAAGACCTGGAAAAGGCTTAGATCTACTCAATTTTCCAGGTTTCTGTTTAGAAAGCCTCTTATGGACATTTCTTGATAAAACGATAGAACATAAGTGGTTGCGTCTTTAAAATCATTGGTTCATAATTAGAAATCAAAAATTTATCAGAAGGAAGGTAGGGGTCAAATGCTTGCGATTGAAAGAAGAAATAAAATACTGACTATTTTACAAAAAGAAAATAGAGTTTTGGTAAGTGATTTAAGCAAAGCTTTCGATGTTACGGAGGAAACCATTCGCCGTGACCTGGAAAAATTAGAGCAGGAGGGTTTTGCAAAAAAAACCTATGGTGGTGCGATTGCTACAGAAAACGCATATGCAGATCAACCTTTTACCGTAAGAAAAACCTCGAATGTACTTAAAAAACAGACAATTGCTGAGATAGTAGCATCCATTGTTCAGGATGGGGATCATATTATGCTGGATTCAAGCTCTACCAGCGGATATATTGCGAAGCAGCTAAAGAACAAGAAGAATCTAACAATTATTACAAATTCCGTTGAGATACTGGTTGATACCTCTGAAATAAGCGGTTGGAAGGTGATTTCAACAGGAGGCTTGCTCCGGGAAGGTTCTTTGTCCCTGCTTGGGCATCAAGCAGAGCAGGTAGTTAGTAATTATCATGTAGACAAGGCGATCATTTCCTGCAAAGGCGTCGATTTGGAACGTGGGATCTCGGATTCCACAGAGTTAGAAGCCTATATCAAACAGCAAATGATAGCAGCTGCTAATACTACCATTCTAGCAGTTGACAGCTCTAAGCTGGAGAAGACCTCCTTTATAAAAATCTGTGACCTGGATAAGGTAGATGTTATTGTGACAGATGAAATACCGGATGAAAAATGGAATGAAGTAATGGCAGAAAAAAATGTGGAATTGATTACAAAGGCGAATTCCTAGGATTAGATCTAAATCCTTGGATTCGATCTATTCGATAAATTTAAACTTAGTTGCCTGAGCTTAGTCAGACCGGTTCGAAGGGCTATAGCAGGCAAGTGGAGGGCGTTATGAGCAAGTATTATGATGGTGAAATAGAAAAAAGTCCCAGAATAACAAGATTAATTGATGCATTGTTTGCGAAAATGCCGCAGATTGAAGCAGATCGTGCTGTGTTGCTGACCGAAAGCTATATGCAGACGGAAAAAGAACCAATCATTACCAGACGTGGGAAAGCCTTCGAGCATATCTTAAAATTCCTTCCGATTGTGATACGTGAGGATGAATTAATCGTAGGCAGTGCGACAATTGCACCAAGAAGCTGCCAGGTATTCCCGGAATATTCTTACGCCTGGTTAGAGCAGGAATTCGAGACTGTTGCAACCCGCAGTGCAGACCCCTTTGAGATTTCAGAAGAAGCGAAGGAGACCTTACATAAGGTATACTGCTACTGGAATGGAAAAACCACCAGTGAATTAGCTTCTTCCTATATGGCACCGGAAGCGAAACAAGCAATTGATCATAATATATTTACTCCAGGCAATTATTTCTATAATGGTATCGGGCATGTAACCGTTAATTATGCTAAGATTCTTTCCGTCGGCTATGAAGGAATCATAGGGGAGGCTCAGGAAGCGTTAGATCAGCTTCAGATATCAGATATGGATTATAACAAGCGCAGCAGATTTTTAGAGGCGGTTATCCTAAGCTGTAAGGCAGTTATCAATTATTCACAGCGTTATGCGATGCTGGCACTGGAAGAGGCAAAGAAAAGCAAGGACCCTGTTCGTAAGGCAGAGTTAGCAAAGATTGCGCAAAATTGTGCCAGAGTCCCTAGATATGGTGCTACCTCTTTTTATGAGGCCTGTCAGTCCTTCTGGTTTGTTCAAATGCTCCTGCAGGTAGAGTCCAGCGGTCATTCCATCTCGCCGGGTCGATTTGACCAATATATGTACCCCTATTATGAGGCGGATTTAAAGGCTGGAAAGATCACCAGAGAATTTGCGCAGGAATTGATTGATTGTATCTGGGTTAAGTTAAATGACCTGAATAAGGTTCGTGATGCTGCTTCCGCAGAGGGTTTTGCAGGCTACAGCTTGTTCCAGAACCTGATCGTTGGAGGACAGAATGCAGAGGGAATGGATGCAACCAATGATTTATCCTTCCTGTGTATTGAGGCTTCCATGCATGTCATGCTGCCTCAACCGTCCTTATCTGTTCGTATTTGGAATGGCACACCTCATGAGTTATTCATTAAAGCAGCAAAATTAACACGTACCGGTATTGGCTTGCCGGCGTACTATAATGACGAAGTAGTGATTCCCTCCCTGCAAAACCGTGGTTTATCGCTGGCGGATGCAAGAGATTATAATATTATTGGTTGTGTGGAGCCTCAAAAGTCGGGTAAAACCGATGGCTGGCATGATGCCGCCTTCTTTAATATGTGCAGACCGTTAGAGTTGGTTTTCAGTAACGGTATGGATCAGGGTGTGCAGGTTGGCATTAAGACCGGTGAAGTAGAGAATATGACCAGCTTTGAAGAGTTCTTTGAAGCTTATCAAAAGCAGATGAATTATTTGATTGGCTTAATGGTGAATTCCATTAATGCCATCGATGTAGCTCATGCGGAGCGTTGTCCCCTTCCCTTCCAATCCAGTATGATAGAGGATTGTATTGGAAGAGGCAAAAGTATGCAGGAAGGCGGCGCGGTATACAATTTTACCGGACCCCAGGGCTTTGGTATCGCAAACATGACAGACTCTCTTTATGCAATCAAGAAGCTGGTATTTGAAGAAAAGAAGCTTACCTTGGGAGAATTTAAGAAAGCACTGGAGATGAACTATGGCAAAGGTGTGAATCCTGGGCTGGCAGAAAAGATTACGAAGGAAGTGGTTCGCAGTCTGGTTGCTACAGGACGCAAGGTAACAGAAAAAGAAATTACAGAAATTTATAAAATTGCTCTGGAAAGCGGTGTTTCCGAGGCAGAGCGTAAGAGCTACGAGGAGCTTCTGGAGGCAATCGACGAGCTACCGAAGTATGGAAATGATATTTCGGAGGTAGATCTCTTTGCCAGAGAGATTGCTTATACTTATACAAAGCCCTTGGAGAATTTTAGAAACCCCCGAGGCGGTCAATATCAAGCGGGCTTATATCCGGTTTCAGCAAATGTACCTTTAGGAGCTCAGACTGGAGCAACTCCTGATGGAAGATTAGCGTTTCGGCCTGTTGCTGACGGTGTATCGCCTTCTTCTGGAAAGGATACCATGGGACCTACTGCTGCGGCTAATTCCGTGGCAAAGTTGGATCACTATATTGCTTCCAACGGAACCTTATTTAACCAGAAGTTCCATCCTTCTGCCTTAAGTGGTGTGAAGGGATTGGAAAACTTTGT